>QIJH01000085.1 GCA_003232725.1 Chromatiaceae bacterium
AATGGTGCCCAGGGCCGGAATCGAACCGGCACGGCCGTGAAGCCGAGGGATTTTAAGTCCCTTGTGTCTACCAATTTCACCACCTGGGCAAGTGGGTCTTAAAACTGGAGGCTGAGGGCGGAATCGAACCGCCGTCCACGGCTTTGCAGGCCGCTGCATAACCACTCTGCCACCCAGCCTGGATGGAACTCAATCACACCTTAGTTCAATAAGTTACTCAAGGGGATTTAGAGAATTTAATACAGGTATAAAATTTGGAGCGGGAAACGAGATTCGAACTCGCGACCCCAACCTTGGCAAGGTTGTGCTCTACCAACTGAGCTATTCCCGCCCTTTAAACAAGACACCGGATCTACACATGTGTGTCAAGCGTTTGACCTAAAAAAACCAATATGTTTCAGTAGCTAACCTTATGCGTCACGAAGTATTGGCCATGCCTTACGCAGGTACTCCCACATTGACCACAAGGTCAGGGCTGCCGCAATATAGAGTGCAATGTATCCCAGCATTTCTGTTGGAATCACACCAAATAGCGGTTCGCGATACAGCAATAAAATAATCGCCGTAATCTGCGCTGCGGTTTTAACCTTACCCCACATATTCACCGCAACAATATTCCCCTGCCCTATCTCTGCCATCCACTCTCGCAATGCAGAGACGGCAATTTCACGTCCAATAATAATCACAGCAGGGATCGCCATCCAGGCCGTCGCACTCGCCTCCACCAGCAACACCAATGCCGCAGCAACCATTAATTTATCTGCCACCGGATCTAAAAACGCGCCAAAAGCAGACGTCTGGTTCATCTTGCGAGCAAGGTAACCATCAAGCCAGTCGGTGATGGCGGCAATACTAAAAACAGCAGTGACCGCGATATTCGACCAGCTGACCGGCAAATAGAAGAACGCCACAAACACAGGGATCAAGGCAATCCTGAGAAAGGTGAGGCTTGTTGCCGTTGTCATCACTGCCTGTTTGGCTCCAAATACTAAAATAATTGACGATTAAAAGTGGGTTTTATCCGTCCTCTCATTTACCCGCATGAAAGATATCATAAATCCGCTGCGCAAGTTCGCGACTAATGCCTTTTATACTGGCTAAATCCTCAACACCCGCACGTGCTACCCCTTGCAAGCCACCAAACTGCTGCAATAGTTCGCGCCGACGTTTTGCGCCAATGCCAGGAACCCCCTCCAGTACTGAGGTTTTTTGTGCCTTTGCACGCCGCGCACGATGACCCGTAATCGCAAAACGATGCGCCTCATCTCTAATTTGCTGAATCAAATGGAGTGCGGGCGAATCAGCTGGCAAATTAATCTCGATGCCGCTCTCAGAAAAATAGAGCGTCTCCTCTCCCGTCTTACGCGCACGCCCTTTCGCAATGCCAATTAAATTAACGCCACTGACTTGCAACTCTTCCAGCACCTTTTCAGCCTCACGTACCTGCCCTTTGCCACCATCTATAAACAAGATATCAGGTAATTTACCCTCACCCTGCTTCAAGCGTGTATAACGCCGCATCAACGCCTGATTCATCGCCGCATAATCATCACCACCGGTAATTCCTTCAATATTAAAGCGGCGATAGTCTGATTTGAGCGCACCTTCACTGTTAAACACCACGCACGATGCCACCGTCTGCTCACCGGATGTATGGCTAATATCAAAACATTCCATTCGCTGTGGCAGACTATCCATCTGCAGCACTTCTTGCAGTGCAATAAAACGCTGCATCATATTGCTTTTGGTATTGATGTAGCGTGCAAGGTTTTGCTTTGCATTGGCAGTCGCCATTGTCAGCCACCGGCTACGCTCGGCACGCACACTACTGCTCACTGCCACTTGTCTGCCCGCTGCTTCACTCAATACTGTTTTCAACACGTCAATATCATCCAGCTGATGATTGATAATAACCTGCGATGGAATCTCAGTTGCCCCCTCCTTACCGAGATAGAACTGCGGTAAAAATGCAGCCAGTATCTCTTCGGCTGTTGCATTATTGGTATGACGCGGAAAAAAACTTTTATTGCCAAGGTTATGGCCATCACGAATATAAAAAACCTCGACACAGCCGATGCCATTTTGAGTCACTGAACTCACCACATCGATATTGCCTTTATCACTACTGATGTACTGTTTCTCCTGAATAACGCGTAATGCTGCAATTTGATCGCGAAATTGAGCCGCCTTCTCATAAGCCAATTGCTCAGCGGCTTGCGCCATCTTCTCAACCAGTTCATCAATCACATGGTGGTTCTTCCCATCAAGGAACATCGCTGCCAGACGCACATCATCAGCATACGCAACGTCAGAAATACGCTTCGTACAAGGTGCACTACAACGTTTAATCTGGTATTGCAGACAAGGGCGAGAACGATTGCTGAAAAAACTATCTTCGCATTGTCGAATTTGAAATAATTAGGTTTAAGGTTTCACGCACGGCTCCAGCATTTGGATAAGGCCCAAAATAACGCCCCTTCTGTTTTCGGGCACCTCGTTGCAAACTAAGTCGTGGGTACTCCTGCTCAGTCGAGAGAAATATATACGGATAGCTTTTATCATCACGCAACAGCACATTGTAGCGTGGCTTATGCTGCTTAATCAGATTATTTTCAAGAATCAGCGCCTCAGTCTCAGTGTGGGTTGTTGTCACCTCAATGTGATCGATATGAGTCACCAGTGCGGTAAAATAACTTGAAACACGCTTTTTCAGGTTGCGCGCCTTACCCACGTAAATAATTTCATCACACACATCAAACATGCGGTACACACCCGGGGCTTCCGACAATCCTTGTAGAAACCCTTTAACATCAAATTCATGACGATTAGCTTCTGTCACGTTATCGATATCCATACTAGCGACTATGAGGTTAATTCTTTTGCGCGTGCAAAAATGGCCTGAAACATCAATTCAGTCAAACGCTTGGTTTGCGTGTTGTAACGACTACAGTGATAAGAATCGATCATCGTCAACGTCCCTGGTAGCGCGTGCTCTTCACCATGGCCAAATTTACACGCAGTTAACTTCATCTCAAAGGCGCGCAATACTGCAGCATGAGCAATCGATCCCAACGCAATCACCACGCTACCTTCTTTAAGAATCTGTAATTCTGCTACAAGATAAGCACTGCAATTTTTAATCTCTGCCAGCGTTGGTTTATTTTGCGGAGGAAGGCACTTTACCGCATTGGTAATACGACAGTTAAACAACTGTAACGCATCATCGACCAGCAAAGAATCCGGCGCACTGCTGAACCCGTATTCATATAATGTTTCAAAGAGCATTTTGCCGGACTGATCACCCGTAAAAGGCCTCCCAGTAGCATTTGCACCATGCATACCAGGCGCGAGTCCAACGACCAGCAAGGCCGCGGATTCATCGCCAAATGCAGCCACTGGCGCTGCATAATAAGAGGGATACTTCTCTCTGTTTTGAGCGAGAAATGCCACCAATCGTGGACAACGTTGACAATCCATATCAAACAAACACTTTTTAATTGCCATCCGTATTTTGTACTCTAAATATTGCAGGTTCATCGTTAAAGCGCTCTGATTTCATGTTATATTCTTACTTTGAACAATGCCTACAACGTCGATACCTCATTGTTTTTTATGTGAAATTCAACATTCACATACACTTCCAGCTTCTAAAGGATATCACTCAAAAGCCGATACGTAATCCAGAGTGTCATGGAAAATAATAACGACTCAATATGTAGTCATTCGAGGGCTGAAACAATATGGCAATACAAAACGAGCCGGAAATCGGCAACTGGTACCAATCAGCCAGCAGCCTGCTATTCAAAGTTGTTGCAATAGATGAGCATGACGACACCATTGAAATTCAATATTTTGATGGCACTATCGGTGAATTAGAGATGGATCTATGGGAATCAATTGCGCCAGAACAGTTAGATGCCCCTGACGACTGGTCTGGTCCATTTGATGATATTGATGATGATGTGGTCTCTTCCTATGAAGATGACAACAACACCAGAAAGTCGTGGGATAGCGTTCTTGAAGGCTACGAAGATAATTAAGCTTCCCAGTAACATTCAAACCGAAACCACTAGTATAAATAGGGCTAATTGGCGCGCATCACCTTAATAACTTCATCCTCAAGCTCAATTCGATCAGCTAGTTTTTCACCGAGTACTGAAAGATCACCCTCTAATCCAGTGATCAAATCACTATGCTCTGTAATGTCGTATTTATCATTAAAATCTAAAATTGTTTGTGTCGTTGAAACAATTTTCGGGTAGACCAGATCGGCAACCTCGATAACAGCGCGTCGCCGCTCTTTTCGTTCATCAATAAAACGATAAAGCCTAAAATGGGAATCAGCAGTATAGTCAATCAACGACTGACAAAACTGTTCCAATAACTCCGAAACTGATTCGTCATTATCAAATGGGTGTTGTGCAGCAAGTTCACCATATAAGGTCAACATCTGAGCCCTTACATTAACAAGCTCATCAATCATGCCATGCGAGTTGGCTCTACGGTCTATGGATGGCGGGGATGCGGACATCGCGTGCTCCTTGGAATTGCACATAAATCTTACTGGTAATTCTATCAGAATTCATCTACCGCTGGCACAATAAATTACCTAAATTATTGCTATCTTTTTGATTAAAAAGAGATATAAAGCTTGCTCTTTCCCCGTCGATACCATAGATAAGCACAAAAAACAGGGTAACTGCTGCAAAATACGTCATCCGCCCATAGAATCATGATTGAATATAGAAAATGCATAAAAACTGCATGCAGACTGCTACTAGCAGGATTTGCCGCCCTTTCACAGCCTTTACTGGCTGCGCCATCGGTTATTACTGCCATCAATATCAAGCCAACTCAGAGCGGTGACCTTTTGCTTATCACCTATCAGGGGCATCTTAACGCCACCCTAATGTCCATTGACAAGGAAAAGCACGCCAATCTTAAACTGCCTCAGACATCAATTGCCCCTCAATTAAAGCTAAAAAGGCGCAGTGGGAAATTAATTAAATCTCTTACAATAAAGTCGGCATCACCTAATCACTCAACAATTGCGATCGGCTTTAAGCGCAGGCTTGGCAGACACTCAAAAAAACACCTTATCGAAAATGGACAAAAAACACTTCAAATTAAGCTATTGGATGAGGTCGCCGAAATAAAACCACCACCAACGGAGCAATCCGTCATTCAAGCAGTACTCGAACCCGGTATGTTTGAGTTAGACGGCACAAAAGAAAAAAAACCACTGGATTACAGTAAGGATGACCGCAAGAAAATATCGACAGAAGAATTTTTAGCACTGTTTGGAACAAAAGTAATTCCTCGTCCCAATCGCATTACCGGGATAACATACAACCTCACTGACGAATCGTTGAAACTAACCCTGTCGTTCCATCATCGCCCTCGTTATACCCTTCAATCACGTAAAACCCCACCGAGAATTGAACTAAAAATAATGAGGACACTTGGCGATGTTGAAATTGCCCATCCACAAGCAATGCATGACTTTCTCGGTGACTTGATCTCTTCAAGAACCAACACGAATACACTCACCATAAAAGCGGCCATTTATGAAACAACCGAGACAAGCAGCAAAATCATCAAAAACAAGAGCCAAACCGGCTACCAACTAGTGCTCAATATAAGGAGAATTTACCCCTGGGAAACTGCGGCCGCAATCCCGGAAATAGAGATCCATTAATAATATAACTTTTTGTTTAATCTTTAAAGAATAACATTAACCGTCAACTGTGAACCATCTCTCAGAAAAAAACACCCAAACCAGGCATAGTGTCACCGTAGTTAATCGGGAGAATCATTATGCACCTAAAAACCACCCTGCTAGCCACTTTACTCTGCCTCGGCACAACCACTGCAGTTGCTAACTCATACGATAACGCAGTTAATTCCGCTATCAATGAAAATTATAGTGCCGCATTCTCACACTGGATGCCACTCGCAAAGGCAGGTGATCCACGCGCTCAATTCAATGTCGCCTTAATGTACCACGGAGGCTTACACGTAAAATTTGATGAGGAAACCGCACTTAAATGGTATCAATTAGCCGCCGCAAATGGTGTTATTGAGGCACAGGAATACCTTGCAATCGGCTATAAAGAGGGGTGGTTTGGCCTTCCTGTCGATAATATGAAAGCAAATTATTGGCAGCAGAAAGTTGAAACATCGAGTTTATAACCTGCTCATTAACTAACCAATGCCATTTAGCAATCAGTCAACACTGACTGCTAAATGAGTCGTTTCACTCACTACCAATCATCATCGGCACACTTAAAAAATGCTCTTCCAAGTGATGCCTAAATGGCTTTAGGCAAAAACAGTTCAATTGCAGCACTAAACTGTAACGCGGCTTCTTCCTTAACATTATCGAGTGCTGACTCACTCAAACCTGTAATGGCAATAGCCACAGGGTCTACTTTTGTCGTGATAAACTCATCACTTTGCAACGCTGATTTCATTTCAACATTAATTGCAAGTTCACTTGCAATATGAACAATACTTGCCCCAAGTGGTGATAACGCTGCCTTGCTAGGCTCATGATGAAATTCGGTGGAATCAATAATTGTTTCAGGCAAACGCCAGTCACGTAACAATTCACACCCCACCTTTGCATGGTCAAAACCGATGACTTCACGTTCAACCTCATGTAATAACATCATCCCGTCATGAGCCCGCATTTGTGTTTCGCGTGACATCTCTGGTAGTTTATTCAAAATAATCAGCTGGCCAATATCATGCAAAAGACCAGAGACAAAAAATGGTTCGGTATGCAGTGCATTACACTTCACCGCAATCAAACGTGCAATAACGCCACAATAAAGGCTGTGACTCCAAAATTTATGCATATCTATATGATCACTAGGCATGCCCGTAAAATTATTAATCACAGAGGTCGCTAAAATCAAATCGCGCAGGCCCCGAGTGCCAATGATCGTAATAGCGCGTGAAACTGTATCAATCCTGGAAGGGAACCCGTATAGCGGACTATTAGCTATTTTCAAAAGCCTGGCGGTCAAACCAGGATCTTGACTAATAAACTTACCAATATCTGACGCTGATGAAGATGGGTCATCCACCATTTCATTTATTTTGGTAAACACCTCAGGTAGCGTCGCAAGCTTAACTGATCCTTTGATTAAATCGACCGCTTCCATTTCCATGAGCCCCTTTAGTATTCTCATTTTATATTTTAGAATGACAGTCATAATCACATTTAAGTGACTATGCCAATAACTTATCGCCATAAGTTAAACATTCTTTAAAATAGCCGAATTTAAGTCCTTTTGAACATAGTAGCACACCAAAAAAAACAAGTAATAAAGCCTTAGCAATATATGATTTAACCCTCTTAACGAATTATCTCAGTTAACTCGGCCTCAAGCTTTTGTCGCTGTTGATCAGCCACAACCACTGCCGTTGCAAGCGCTGAAGCAACAGATGCACCATTTTCAATACGAATAAAAGCCTTTTGAAATACATTATCAATAACAGGGTAAAGTGGGGATTTCAGCTGAGAAGAGATCTCCCCTCTTTGATGAGCATTAATAAGCGAAGTAATCAGCGGACTATCACTTACAACATCATAGTCGGCAAGCGCACTATGAGTGCCGGGAAGGATGCCAGATGCTTGCGCAGCCAACTTCACCTCTTCAGGTAAGAACAAGAACTCTAAAAAACGCATCGCAGCCTGCGTATCCTCACAGTTACGTGTCAGCCCCCATCCCCAGGACTGTTGCACATACTGGCTGCCAAAACCAAAATCAGGTAAGGGTACAACAATAAGATCATCTCCAAATTGGGCTTTATACGAAGCATATTTATCAAGTCCAGCCCATGCCAGAGCCACCCGCCCATCACTAAAGGCTTTATGGTCACTATTGTTATCGATATAATCTTGTTCAACCCAGCGTTGAACCCGTGTTAGAAACGCGATATTACGAGCACTGTTCAGTACGCCCTCTATTTGATATGGCGCGTGCTCATCAATCACTGCCCCACCCGCAGATAACAACATTGGGTAAAGCGTTGCAGTAAGTGACTTATCTAGATTATTAAGCCCTATATCGATGGCCGAAGGATAATCATCATGTTTCAAAATCAATGTGAGCAACGCTTCAAATTCATCCAAACTCCACGCATCACTTAAGTCAGCCGGAATACGATAGCCGACTGATTCTAGCAAGCTTCGCCTTGCATATAACAGGTGGCTATTAGACGTTTCTGCCACAGAATAAAGACGACCTTGATACATCCCCTGTTCAAACACAGCTGGCAAAATATCCTGACGCGTCGTTGTCGTTAATATTTTATCTAACTTCATTAAGGCACCACGAGCCGCAAAACTAGCTAAAGATGGGCCGTCCAACTCAACGATATCAGGCAACGTACCAGTTCTTGTCGCTGCAGCGATCTGCGCACCATAGGTGCCCTTCGGGATTGAAATTATCGTAATATTAATTCGACTATGCCTCGCATTAAAACGAGCCACTTGGTCTTTACGCAATAAAAGCATCTCTTTATTGCCGGTATGAACCCATACATCAAGTTCGCTTATAATAGATTGTTTGCTTACTACTATCTCCTCGCGATCACAGCCAGCCAGCGCCAACAACAAGCACATCACAAAGAGTGTGTGAATATAAAAACGGTTTGATTTTAGATCATCAAGCATAGCAAGATGATAACCTAATATTTTTAGTTGCATAAAATCTTTAGCTTTCTCTCAGAGATAAAAAAACCCTTTCCAACAAAAAAGGGTTAGTAGTCGATCAATTCATAGTTATTGAGACCTTTTCACGATTGTTCTTTTGCCTTCTGGTGGCGTTAAAAACGTACTCAATCGGTCATTTATTGTTATAAACTGCCTCATTCCGTGCGCTTTTTCCTCGCCTAAAGCATCTACTGTTGGTGCCAGAGAACAAAACCACTTCTCATGTAAAGCTCTCTTATTATTTTGTAACTACTCAGCGAGTAGTCAAAATTAACAGTGGCTGCTCAGATCGCCCATGAAATCTGCCAGTTTCTTTATGCCCTCGGGTGCAAGTGAGTTTACACGTGTAAATGATCATTTTTTAACGCTGAACGGGTGGATTTCATGGGTTAGCTGAGTAGTTACATTATTTTAATCATTAATAGAACCACCCGCTAACAACTGCTCAATCTTTTTAAAACCATGTTTTTTTGCAGCGCCCAGCGCAGTCTCTCCAGTATTGGAAGAGAGACGCCTATCCGCCCCATTTTTTAATAGAATAGCGGCGATATTTGCATGCCCGCCCCTGGAGGCATAGATAAGCGCTGTCATTCCACCAATGGATATATCGCGGTGCGAGCTTGGATCAAGCTGTTCAATTGCATTCACATCCGCATCATGTGCTATCAATTGCTCAACTATACTCTGATAGCCATTTCGCGAAGCGATCATCAGCGGCGTGCGGCCTATATTATCAAATAGGTTAGGAGCCGCCTGATGGGCTAACAATAACGCCACTGCATCAACATGCCCCTGTTCAGCAGCCTTAAATAGCGCAGTGATACCCGCCTCATTCTGAATATCAATATCAGCCCCCGCAGCTAACAGAACCTTCATCGTTTCAACATGCCCACCATTCGCTGCGGCTATCAACAGCGAAGGTCTTTTCACTTTTTTATGGATACGTGTGATAAAACGATCTATCTTCTTTTTAACCACTGCTCGATTCGTATCGGCACCATGCTTCAGCAATAGCATCATCAGCTCAGCATTCCCATTTCTAGCGGAAATTAATGTCGGCGTCTCTTCTTTTCGGTTAGCAACCGCAATCTTTGCCCCTTTTTCAATCAAGTAACTTGCAATTTCAACATCGCTCTTCTGAATGGCAACAAGCAAGGCCGTATCACTACGTGAAATAGTTCTCAATAACTCCCGCTCTTTGAAAGTAACGCTAGAGCTGGCAATCCGCTGTTCTTTTAAGCCCCAAGGCACGAGGTTAACATTAGCTCCATGCTCAACTAGCGTACGAACTACCTCAATATTGCCAAAATAGACTGCTGACAATAGCGCAGTCACACCAGTATTGCTATCACGGTAATTAACGTTCGTAGATTGGTTAAGTAATAGCTGAATCTTCACCTGATCATCAATCTTAGCCGCTTTAATCAAAGACGCTTCACTGGAAAGCGCTGCATAATGAGTTTCATCACGGGCACCCGCATTTTTCAGCGTATCGACAATCGTGCCATGATTATTCCACTGCGCAATCGTCAATGCAGTATCACCATTAGCCCGCGTTAAATTAGTATTAGCGCCATATTTCAGCAGTGTCACCACAACCTGATTCCAGTCATCTGCTATGCCTTTTACCCCATGTTGAGCCGCAAACATCAGCGGCGTTTTACCGCCACCTTCATTAAAAGCACCGTTGGTGACCACATTTGCATCCGCCCCTTTTGACAGCAGCAGTTCTATCATCGGCAGATGTCCATACTGAACGGCTCCCACTAACGCCGTTTCGCCATCGATCTTTTTCAGGTCAATCTTGCCACCGACCTCTAAAAGCAGATTTACGACGTCAAGATTACCGTACATGGAGGCATTCATCAGCGCAGTTGAGCCATTATTGCTTTGAGCGTTAACGTTAGCACCTCGTTCAATAAGCAGCTTGAGAATCGACTGCTTGTTTTCAGCTGCTGCAACAATCAGCGCCGTATTCCCAAGCTCATCTTTAAGCTCAATATCTGCACCGCCATTAAGCAGATTTACAATCACGTTTTCATGACCGAACCGTGCGGCCAGTACAAAATTGTGGCCATCTAATGTTGCCTGTCCCGCTCCCTCTTCCGCACTAGCATTCATTGGCGCAATAAAAACAGCAAGTGAGATAGCACTACACAACATAATGGAAGCTACCGTAAAGGATGGTTTTGCTAACATTTGCATCAGCTTCTCCTCGATTTGTTCTTTAATATCAGCATAGCGGAAATGTCATGCCTACTCATAATCGTAACCGTGCAGCACCAGCGTGAAGCGTCAATTTAACCAAATAATAGACCATTACAGTCAAGATCGACAATAAAAGCAGCCCTCACAACACCTATTCACCATGACAAAATTGCCCTCATATCGTTATCACAATGATTTTTATAGCGAAAAAATGCCATGCGGCCCGCAAAAAACACTAAAAATATTTAAACAATACAGTTCATAACCGCTTTACATCTCCATAACAAATGAAAAATAGAGACCTAATGACCCATGATATGCATTAAATATTACTCAGTAATTGACGATAGAAATGAAAGGAATAGGATTGTTTAGATATATCAATATGGAGATTTACCGTGAAATTAATGATCGTCGATGATGACAAAGATATTCTCATCTATCTTGAAGGCATTGCCAAACGATTTGGTATTCAATACGAAGCCTTCCTCGACTCATCGCTTGCCTTAGAGCGCTTTTCTGAAGACCCAGCCAAATTCAATGCCGCAGTACTGGACGTCTTTATGCCAGCACCGGATGGCATCTTACTCGCACAACAGATGCATGAGTTGAACGGAAAAATGCGTTTCTTGTTTATCAGCGGCCTGAGCGATCCAGCCAATGTTAACTTCATCATGGAGAAAGGTGATTACTTACATAAGCCGTTCTGGTTTGAAGATGCCGCTAACCGTATCAAAAACCTCATTAGCCTTGCTGAAAAAGCAGAGGAATACCATGACCAAAAAACACTGAATGAAATCACAGACAAAGCAGTAGCAATGGCCGATATCTGCTCTTGCAAAGAACCTTACTTCCTTGCGGTGCTTGCTGCCAGCAAACTCAATCTGCCAATCAATGACTACCCCGAAAGCTTCTGGGAGTTAACTGCATCTGAAATTAAGCGGAAAACCCAAAGTGTCAATGCATAATTCATCACCAACGTCTGTTTCAGTAAGATTGTATACTTGTCATGATTGACAATGTTTTGCAATGGCAAGCCTGATCCATGATTTCGATTGCTAACTATCTATCAAAACCGGGTGATTGATCAGATTGGCAGAGCCTGTGAAGCCCGCCATACCAACTTAAGTGATGATGCTACCCAGGAGATCGTCTGTCTGACGCTCAATCAACTACCACCACGCTGAGACCTTTGCACGAGAACTGGTTTTCGTTCCAGCAAGACATAAATGACCGAAAAATCGAAGTTTACACGCAGTAAATAACTGTTTTAAGATCATTTATAACGCAGCTGGAGCGGAAAATAGACTCGTGCAAAGGTCTCACGCTATATTAGACACACTATCGATACTATCTTTATATATTTCTGATGAAGAGTACGCTTCAATTTATAATGCGGTTGCAGAGACAGTCAACAATGCAATTGAGAAAGTCTTTAACAACCCGCGTTAACCAACTCTCTCAATGGCGTAGTTTGTAACCCTGCTTAAGCAGCTTGATTGCAAATTTCGCCAAGCCTGCAAAGGCCAGCGCAATTAACACCAGGCTTATCCAGGGCGACGTATCAGAGACGCCAAAAAAACCATACCGGAAGCCATCAACCATATAAAAGAAAGGATTCAGGTGAGATACCATCTGCCAGAAAGCTGGCAAAGAGTGAATCGAATAAAAAACACCACTTAAAAATGAAAGCGGCATGATAATAAAGTTTTGAAAACCCGCCAGCTGATCAAACTTCTCCGCCCAGATACCCGCAATAATCCCCAATGTCCCGAGCACCGCGCTAGCCAGCAGAGCAAAGACAAAAAGAAAGGCATAGCTATGCACTGGCACTGATACAAAGCAGATCACAATTAAAAACACACCGATACCCACTACCAGGCCACGCACCATCGCCGCCAATATGAACGCCATATAAAATTCCACATATGAAAGTGGTGTCAATAGCAAAAATATAATATTACCCGTCACCTTTGACTGGATCAGGCTAGACGAACTATTCGCAAAGGCATTCTGGATGATCGTCATCATCACCAGACCAGGAATCAGAAAGGAGGTGTAACTCAAATCTTCGAAGACCATCACGCGATCTTTGAGCACATGCGAAAAAACCAGAAAGTAAAGCAACGTAGTGATGATCGGTGCAAGGATCGTCTGCAGCGCCACCTTATAAAAGCGCAATGTCTCTTTATAGAAGAGCGTATAAAAACCGCGATTAATCATGACGATGCCTTCTTGCTGGTTAGCTCAATAAAAACATCTTCAAGGTCAGCACGTTCCGTCTCTAAATCGACTACCTTAATCCCGGCATTGGCAATCGCGGCCAGCACGTCAACAATCACATCTTTGTCTTTATCCAGTTCAAGTCGCATCTGACAACCATCCAGGTGCTTAATCTTATCCCGAATAGATGGCGCTAGCGCATCAGGCAGTTGTTCAATCGGTTCAGCGGTTTTAATAATCAAATGCAACTTGCTGCAAATTTCACTCTGTAACAGAGAGGCCTTAGTATCCAACGCAATCACCTCACCGTGGTTAAGGATCGCAATCCGATCACACAGCTTCTCAGCCTCTTCCAGGTAGTGAGTCGTCAATACAATGGTGTGTCCTTTTTGATTAAGCTGCTCTACAAAACCCCATAGCAGTTTGCGCAGTTCAACATCAACCCCTGCCGTCGGCTCATCCAGAATCACCACTTCCGGTTTATGCACCAGTGCCTGCGCAATCAACACGCGTCGTTTCATGCCACCAGAAAGTGCGCGCATATTCACGCTGGCCTTATCAGTAAGCGCTAACGCTTCCAGTAGTTCATCAATCCACACATCATTTTCTTTTCCCAGACCAAAATAGCCCGACTGGATCTTCAGCACCTCACGCACAGAAAAGAAAGCATCAAACACTAGCTCTTGCGGCACCACGCCGAGCGCTTGTCGTGCCTGTCGATAGTCAACCACCACATCATGGCCCAGCACACTTACCGACCCCGCATCGGCATTTGCCAACCCAGCGATAATATTAATTAACGTTGATTTACCCGCCCCATTTGGCCCTAGCAGGCCAAAAAACTCGCCGCGATTAATCGTTAGATCAATCCCTTTCAGGGCATCAAGTGAACCATAGGATTTTTTTACATTATTGATTAAGATCGCAGCAGTCATCGGCTTAGCTATTACAACTAGTATAAAACACCGTATTCTACACTAATAAAAGCCACCGCTGGGATCTACCCTCGTTAGCGCTTTACACCGTTAATCCCACCATTTTTCAGGAAATTAAGTGGGTGACAAAATGAACCTTCACCGATTTAATCCTGCATCAAGAGAACTCTGAAACAATGATGTGTGTTTAGGGGAATAGCTGCTAGCACTTAGCCGCACAAGCCACGGCAGTAATAGAAGCGTACAATTGAGCAAGCAAGAAAACAACCACCTAAGGCTTGAAAAACCTGTCAAGTCGTTTTTGTCATGAGGGCGCGGGGAATCGTTACCTTACATAAACTAATAATTTATGCTCGGGATGCCGCTAAAAATGGATCCGCATGGATATCCTTTAATGCAGCTCCCATCAAAAAAGCCTTACGTTTCGTGTTATTGACCATGTCAGGGTGCCCACAGAGAAAAACCTGCCACTTGGATAATACTGGCTGCTTCGAAAACGCGACATCATTTGGAAACCCTAAAGAGAAGCCATCCGGCAAATCACTCCCATCACCCGTTGAAACACACGGATAATAAGTGAAATTATCATGCGCCCCTTCGAGTTCGCGCAACTCATCAACGTAATAAAGTAACTCTGGAGTCACTCCCCCATGACAAAGAATAATTGTTTTGTCACAATCATGAGTCAGCGCATCACGAACAATTCCCCATAGAGGAGCAAGTCCTGAGCCCGTACCCACTGCTAACAACCCTTCTTCATTTTCGGTTTCATGATAGAAGCATTCACCCAGCGGCCCTGCTACCGATAATGGGTCACCAACCTGAACATCATCACACAGCCAGTTACTCACTACCCCCATCGGCACACGCTTAATATGAAGCTCAAGCATACTTTCGCTATCAGGCAATGAAGCCAATGAATAACTTCTAATTAAGTCATCTTTAAAAAGATTAATAAACTGCCCGGCATGATATTTAAAAGACTCATCACAAGAGAGTCTTAATCGTAATATCTCATCATTTAAAAACGACTTCTCAACAACCGTCAGTTGCTGCTTTTGTTGATGTGCATCATCAAGCGCCACCACCTCAAGATCACCTTCAGGCTTACAGACGCAGGGCTTAAAATAACCGAGTACTTTTTGTGTCTCTTTGAGATCTTCCTGAGCGCTCGACGGGATAACACCTTTCGTTGCCTGCATCGTGCAAGACTGACAAGCACCACTTTCACATGAATACGGCGCGCGTACATCGTTTCTCAACAGACAGCGTAACACCGTTTCATCGTCTCGCCGCTCATACGAGCGGCCCTGGTAGACGATTTTTGTCATAATTAGTCTATTAATCTAATTCAACTACTTGCCCAGCACATCATTGCGAGTGCTTTCCGCAATCGCCGCAGCCTCACCAATCAAATCATCGGGCACACCTAGCTCTTTCAATGTAGCCCCGAGATGTTCCATCACAGCATCAAAATGAGCATCATTTAGCCCTTTCTCAACCAGATGAGCATGCCCTTTTCGCATATCTTCACCCGTGTAATTATTGGGACCACCTAGCGCCATAGTCAAGAAAGCTTTCTGCTTAGCCGCCTGCCTTTCCATGTCGGTGCCATCAAAAAAACCATTAATTCGATCATCAGCCAGCACTTTACGGTAAAAGAGATCAACCGCCGCATTGACTGCCACATCACCACCAATTTTTTCATAAACACTTTGACTCATAACACTGATCCTCCAAGTAACCTATACAGATAAATTATGCCCGAAGCAAAAAGATGCATCCTGAACTCCACTACTGAAATGTAGTTGTATCATAGATACAACTTATAATCAAACGCAAAATTGCGACCATTCCACCGCCATGCATAAAACGATACCTAGCTGTGTATTAGCAGTTCAGCGGCATCTTCCCGGTACTCATAAAATCATCACAATTAAGACCTAATTCAATCAAAATATGACGATTATATTGGGCCCAACGCTCAACTTTACCCTCGTCTGAGCAAAGGGAAACAGAGGTATCAGCAAGCATTGAAATAAAATCAGAAAGCACCAGTGTTGATGTCAAAGTACGTGCCGCATCATCACTGATATGCTCAAGAGAGGTCTCATGATGATGTCAAATCGCAAGTGCTACCACACCAGGCAATTGCCAGTTTTTTGCAACCATATAACCCACCACCGCATGATTAGTGCTGTAACGCGCCTCTTCCATCGCAATCATATCCTTGCCACCACCTAAACAGGGAAAAGCAATGTCCTCATAATCAGGAAATCGGTTCAACATTAAAGGCACGGCGCAATCATGAAAAAGCCCGACCATATAAGCCAGATCAACTGAAATCATTCTACTTCTGAGTGCGATCATTTCGCACAGCTGCGCCATCAACAACGTATGCTCCCAAAATCGTTCATTCAACTCACCATCAACCTTGATCACCTCACGCATTGCAGATGAAAGCACTATATTATTAAAATTATTCAAACCAAGCAGAGAGAGCGCCTGAGAGATTGACGCCACAGGACAAGACAGGCCATAAAACGGTGAATTAATCAGCTTAATGACCTTTGCTGACAGTGCGACATCTTTGGCAACAATCGCTGATATTTGAGAGAAATCTGGTTCACCACTTGCCATCGCTAGCTGCAAGTCTATCACTACCTGTGGCTGAGCAGGAATTGAAATGGTAGCAATCAATTTTTCAGCCTCCAATACAGCTGTGTTCATTGCAACTCCCGATACAGTTGTAGCTTCATAAGTTTACGTATATCGTATTATATCGCGCATTATTTACATCTATTGCAAATAATGGTTTCTTAAAAAAGGTAAAAAAAAGAGCGCCGATTTGGCGCTCAAATATCGAGGGAGAGGGAAAAGTAAAAAAGCGGGGGGGCTTTTTCACATCCTCAATTATCATAAAGCACAAAACATGCCATAACAATAATCTCAGTAAAAAACATTAGCTTATAAAAACCCACCCATCATTAACGCCAAAAAATAGATACCAATACATTCAAAATCATAAATTTTTGAGCATCTGCGTCAAATTTCCCTCTTCAATCATCAATAAATGACGATAAAGCCTATGCATCAATTGACCTGGGGCTTCGATGAAAATATTCCTGAAATTACTAATGGCACTGGTTGTATTAGCGGTTATCGCGCCGTTCTACCTGAAAAATCAACAAGGCGCACCGCTAATGTCGTTCAATGACATTAAGATGCCTAACCTGAGCATGCCGGCTATTCCAGACAGCGTGAAATCTGCCGTCTCAGAAATATCGAGCAAGATCCCATCATCCGACATGATTGATGGTACGCCGGAAAAAGCTCAGATTAAGGTTCACAAATGGCGGGGCAAAGATGGCGTGTGGCATTTCTCTAATATTGATGAATCACACACGGGAAGCAACAGCACGGTGATCTTGCTCGACCCAGGAAAAGACACCTTCACACCAACCCCAGTCAAACAACCTCAACGAGAGGCCACCAGCATGAAAACCAGCGGCATCGAAAATGTCACGCCCAATATACTGCTCCCGCTCATTCACGGAAAGGCGGCCATGAATCAGGCAAAACAGGTAAAGGAACTACTCGAACAGCGCAGCCAGATGCAGCAGCAGATGATGCCCTAATAGCGCAACGCTTGCATAACCCGAGGATAATTTGCTCTAATCAAGGATCATTAATACAGTCTCCTGGCCGAAGAATACAAACTCTCTTGCGTTATGTTTTTATTTAAAAAAATCACTACCGCACTACTGGCACCACTGCCACTGTGTCTGATAGCAATACTACTTGGGCTATTATTACTCTGGTTCACGCAAAAAAAGAAAACAGGCAATGCACTTATTCTCATCGGTATTATTTCATTAACCCTTTTCAGCTTGCCCTCAATCAGTAATACTTTACTGGCATCTCTCGAAAACCAGTACCCGAGCCAAATACAATATTCAACCACCTCGGAAATTCATGTGGGATTTATTGTTGTGCTTGGTGGCGGGCATGTTACCGACCCAACCATCCCTGTCACTAGCCAGGTAAATACTGCCACATTAGCTCGAGTAACAGAAGGTACCAGACTACTTAAAACATTCCCAAATAGTAAACTGATTCTCTCTGGGGGAAATGTCTTCAGTCACTATCCTGAGGCTGAAACGATGCGCGCCATCGCCAACATAATGGGGGTGAAAGAGAGCACTATCATCCTTGATCGCTTATCAAAAGATACCAAAGATCAGGCAATCAATATAAAAGAGATCGTTAAAGACGATGGTTTTATTCTCATCACTTCAGCCTCTCACATGCCACGCGCCATGGCACTTTTTAAAAACCAGGGGCTCACACCTATTCCTGCACCAACCAATCATAATGCCAGAAAGTTTAACGCCCCCGGCCCAGGCTATTACTTTCCCAATGCGACTGCATTGCGCAATTCAGAGAGGCTGATTCATGAATATCTTGGCACTATGTGGGCAAAGCTACGAGGACAAATTTAATCAAATCTGCTAATGTTCAGACCAATCCGCTCTATCTCGTTATCGATCAAGGCGGACATGCCAGCCGTGCCTTTGTTTTTAACCAGGCAGGGAGAATACTGTCACAAGGGATCATACCCATTGAAGCGCGAGTCAATGCCAGTGCCCTTGATTATGTGGAGTACAACGCTAAAACACTGCTAAAATCAATACAGATGGCCATCCAAAAGGCTGTCGTGTCTCCTGATGTCAATCTGACAGACATCGTCGCCGCGGGTATGGCTACACAGCGTTCTAATGTCGCCTGTTGGGACAAAATAACAGGGCAAACGCTCTCTCCCATCATTAGCTGGCAAGATAGACGTGCGGCTAACTGGATCAAGCAATTCAAATTTCACGAGGAAGCGATTCATCAAGCAACCGGACTATTTTTATCACCACATTACGGTGTTGGTAAACTTCAATGGTGCTATGAAAATTTACCTGCTGTTGCTGAAGCCCAGCAACAGCAGCGCCTCTGCTGGGGGCCGATGACCAGCTTTTTATTACACCAGCTACTCGATGAAAAGCCATATCTGATTGATCACGTCAACGCCTCCCGTACGATACTCTGGAACATCGAAGATCGAGACTGGGATCCATTACTAGCGCAGCTCTTTACGCTCCCCCAAGCTCCGTTACCAAAATGTGTCACCAATCATTACCCATATGGCACGCTGACCATTGAAAACCATAAAATCCCGATGACGACCGTTATCGGCGATCAATCTGCATCCTTGTTTGCATGGCAACAGCTACAAAACGATGCACTCTATATCAACATCGGTACCGGTGCCTTTATTCAGCGGGTGGTTGGTAATGGATGTACCATAAAACCCAACTTACTCACAAGCCTGCTGATAAGCGAAAAATACAGTGCCCACTATGCATTAGAAGGTACCGTCAATGGTGCTGGCAGCGCTCTTGGCTGGATCGAACAACAACTTCAGCCAGACAGACTCTACCAACAGTTACCGCTCTGGTTAACAGATAAAACATGCCCACTACTATTTCTAAATGGTATCTCTGGTGTTGGCTCGCCTTACTGGCAAGCTGATTTCAAGTCACATTTCATCGGCGAAGGTGATGATATACAAAAAATCGTTGCCGTTATCGAGAGCATCGCCTTTCTACTGCAGGTCAATATTGAACAGTTACGACAACAACCAACCACCAATAAAATTTTGATCAGTGGAGGATTGGCGCAACTCGACGGCCTGTGCCAACGCATTGCAGACCTAAGTGGCCTGATGGTACAACGTATGTCATCGTGTGATGCCACTGCCAGTGGCGTCGCATGGCTACTTGCTAATACAGACCAAAAGACTACCGATATCGCCTGGTTCCAGCATAAGCTAACAAAAATTGCACCGCAGACCAACCCACCATTAACTGAGCGCTATCAGCGCTGGAAAATCGCCATGGAACAAGCGATCACTCAACCTTAAGTAGCACAATGAAATAGAAAGCATCGCGTTACAACTCATGATAGATTATAGCCAGACACTCGACGACAAATTGAACCATGAAAATACCTAAACTCATTGCCCATCGCGGCCATGCCTCACAGTACCCAGAAAACACGCTACCTGCTATCGAGTCGGCTCTAAAGGCTGGAGCCTGTTATATAGAGGTCGATATACAGTTAACAGCCGATGGTATTCCAGTACTCTTTCATGACGATAATATGCAACGCATTACTGGCCATTCACAAAATATAACCCAACTCAATGCAGAACAACTCAGTCAATATTCAGCCTGTGAGAAATTTCGTTTCGGCAAAAAATTCTCAGGCACCCCGATTCCAACATTAGCAGAACTGCTGACACTGTTACGTGTATGGCCCAATTGTCAGGCATTTATTGAGATAAAAAATGAGAGCACAAAACGATTTGGCACCAAAATAGTCGTAGAAAAAATAATGGCGCAGCTCACACCGCATGGCTCGCAGTGCATACCCATTTCATACCAGGCCGCAGCGCTTGAAATTGCACGCACGCTAGGTGCTAAAAGTATCGGTTGGGTCGCCGCAAAATGGGATGATGCATCACACCAAACAGCCACACTTCTTGCTCCCGACTACCTGTTTACTAACCATACCCGTCTGCCAAAAAAACCAGATGAGATCTGGCGTGGCCCGTGGCAGTGGGCTCTCTATGAAGTGACAGATCCAACTCTAGCCCTCACACTTGCTGAAAAAGAGATTGAGATGATCGAGACAATGGCGATTGAAGAGATGCTATCCCACCCACTACTCAAACAGAATGCCTGTATTGGGGTTTAGCAATGGGCAATAAGTATTATGACGTCATCATCATCGGTGGCGGCATACATGGTGTCGGGGTGGCCCAGGCAGCTGCCGCAGCGGGGCACTCAGCACTACTACTTGAACAGGAAACAGTCGCGTGCGGCACCTCTAGCCGCTCTAGCAAGTTAATCCACGGTGGTCTACGCTACCTTGAAGCAATGCAGTTTTCATTGGTACGCGAATGCCTGCATGAACGCGCACTGCTGTTGAAAAACGCCCCTTCGCTGGTCAAACTACAGCCATTTTATATACCCATTTACAAAGACACTCGCCGTCGCCCATGGCTGATTCGTAGCGGCCTCATGCTTTACGCACTACTGGGAGGATTTAATCGCACCAGCACTTTTCGTGCGTTAAGTAAAGATAAATGGGATAACCTCGATGGTCTCGACACCATCGGACTCGAAGCCGTCTTTCGCTACTATGATGCGCAAACCGATGATGCGGCACTGACACGAGCAGTCATGAGCTCGGCGCAATCACTCGGTGCAGAGCTCGAAATCCACGCTCGATTCATTGCGGGTACTCTCCATAATGATGGCGCAATCATTCGATATCAAAAGAATGGCAAGACCATCACCTGCGAGGCACGTACTGTAGTAAACGCCGCAGGCCCATGGGTTAACCACGTACTTGCAAAAATCTCCCCACAGCAGCCCCTTCAAGCCATTGATCTGGTGCAAGGGACACACATTTTGCTCAACGGAACATTAGCTAATGGCATCTATTACATGGAAGCCCCCGGCGATCGACGTGCCGTTTTCGCCATGCCATGGCAAGGAAAGACACTGGTTGGCACCACCGAAACCACCTTTGACCCGACTACCGACCCTGGCAACGTTGCACCACACGAAGATGAAGCGCGCTATCTTATGGAAACAATCGCCTGCTACTTTCCTGAGTACCGAAACTTGCAGACAAACCCTATATGCAGTGCATTTTCAGGGCTACGCGTTTTGCCTCGTGCAGCTAACCATAACAACGGTCCATTTTCTCGCCCACGTGAAACGAAACTACAAATTGATCGTCATGCGTCCCCACGCCTGCTGAGCATCTATGGTGGAAAACTTACCGCCTATCGCACCACTGCTGAAAAATGCATCAAAAAACTCAAATCCAGCCTCCCTGCACGTAAAGCCATTGCTAACACTAAGAAGCTACCACTCCATAAGCCGATAAACGAGCTATAAATCACGCCTGAGATACACCTACTAAGCGGACATTACAAATACCCATTGGTTATTTTTTTCAGTTAAGATAGACACAAATGCGCACTGAACCATACTTAACTTAACGCTATTCAAAAACGACAGCCTGTATAGTGAAAATTCATCAACCTCACCCCAACAGCACGCTTCGCACAACGAAGCTTTACTTGACATTGCTATTCATTAGCATGACGTTAGGGGCATGTGCCATTCTTGAAAAACCATTAGAGCCCAGCCCCCCGGGGGCTATCATCGCCCCCCTCCCTGAAGAGCCAAAGATATCAGCCGTTAAACCACCTGAAACAACTAAAACAACTAAAACAACTAAAACACCAGTTATAAAGGTTGATACATTTAAACCACTCGACGTTGCGATCATTATCAGTCGAGACATTGAAAACCACCATGTTATCTATCAAAAAATAGAAAATTTAATCAGTGACAAAAAGGGCCGCGCCACACCTTTTTACCTCTACCAAAAAAACACTTCTGATATCATCAAGCAAATAAAAAGTGCACAACACCGGCAAGTTGTCGCGATTGGGCTAGAGGCTGCCAAAACTGCATCCAGCCTATCACGCACACCCGTTATCTTTTGTCAGGTGTACAATTATCAGGATCATGATTTAGTCAATGAGTACATAAAGGGGGTTAGTCTTGTCCCCTCTATTGATCAACAGTTTCTGGCATGGAAAACAGTTTTCCCGCAACTTAAAACGGTTGGTTTCATCTCGGGTAGTGGCAAACAACCCTTCATTGATAATGCACTGAAAACTGCCGCCGACCATGGCATCACGCTGCTCAATCACACCGTCACTAGCGACAAAGAGATGTGGGCAGAGTTTCGACGCCTGACACCCCAGGTTGATGCCTTCTGGTTACTACCGGACAATAGGATTTTAAGTAAGCGTACGCTGCGTAGCATTGTCAGTTACAGCACAAAACACACCACGCCACTGTTCACCATTAACGGCCTGTTGCTACAGGCAGGTGCCGTCATATCGAGTTCTCAAGTTAGCGATGATATCGCTCAGAAAGTGGTCATGCGCCTGCTCTCGATCAATTCTGACCACACCATTCCAGGGCGTGATGTCGAAGCGCTTGATCAAGCACTTAGTTTTTTCAATACTCAGACAATAAAACGCTTAAATCTGACCATTCCAACGCAAACGATGCCAAAAAACCTCAAAAGGTGGCCGCCTCCCAGAGTTAGCGTTACACTGGCACAATAAAATCACCTCTATTCCTGGCATCACCAACTAAGCCGCTGAATAAAAGCATTGACGCCATGATGAAGACAAATAATCGTCAAAGCCCATACCAATAAAATGATAAAAATTAAAAACAGAAAACGAAGTCTAGTCGGTGACATTATGATGATTCATATCGTCTACGCACTAATCGTCTACTTGGCTGCCGCTTCATGCCTATGGCTAATGACCGACTGGATCGTTGAAAATAACCTCGAAAAATGGGCCGCACGCTGGACACAGGAACTCAACGAACTAGGCACACCACTTTATGAAGATGATACAAAACCTGACCGCTTTATTCATATCGAAGATTATATTAAGAAATTCCCTGAAATTGCTTACGTTAACTACTACTCACAATCCGGAAAATTAATATTCAGTGAAGGCAAAGAAAATGTCAGTCAACACCTAACGCTGAATAGCCAACAAATAGCACAACTTAACAATACCCAGTCCCTCAAAAAACCTCAAATCATAGAACAAGAACTAGATGACTCGCCATACGTTAAAACTTACACGCCAATCTGGATTGAATCCATCCCTAATGATGGCTTGCTAGACTTCAACCTTGCAGATGCCACCGTAGATGATATTACAATTGCTGGTTATGTTGAGCTAGGCCTTGATTTTAGCCCTTATGAAAAACAGTTTATCAGCAATCTCATTAGCGGCAGCCTTGCCATCTTGGTAATATTCCTGATCATCCTAGCCATTAGCAAAAAAACTATTAAGCGTGCAGTAAAACCACTTGAGCTGCTTAATAAACCGCTAAAGAGCCTCGCAGAAGGTAATACAGATATATATGTACATCCCTCCAAGCATAGCGAAATCAATGCTATCAGCCATGCGCTAAACACGACTATCACTGCGCTGCGTGAGCGTGATGCCACACTATCACGACTAGCTAACCACGACTCACTAACAGGGCTTTATAACCGCAACTTCTTCTCAGAAAAGCTAGAGCAACTGGCAGCAACAAACAGCACCAGTGCACTACTCTTTATTGATCTGGACCATTTCAAATACGTTAATGACACACTTGGCCATGAGGCTGGCGATCGTATGCTAGTGCAAGCCGCCCGTTGGTTTAGACATCGACTTAGAGAGTGCGACACATTATGTCGTTTTGGTGGCGATGAATTCACCATCCTGATTGAAAGTACAACTCAGGAAAAAGTCATTCAACTAGCCAACAAACTCGTCACCACCATGAGCGAGCAGCTAATTTTTATCGACAATAATCAAAACTTTCAGGTCAGTTGTAGTATCGGTATTACTATGATCGATTCTGACCTCTATACCCCTGATGAATTTCTATCACAGGCCGACCTTGCCTGTCATGAAGCTAAAAGAACCGGTCGTAACCGCTTTTACTTCTACGAAAAGCTTAAAAACGAGACCGGCAAAATGGAAGAAGATATCGGCTGGTCACGCCGTATTGAAACGGCACTCAAAGAAGATCAGTTCATCCTGGAGTATCAACCGATCATCAACATGCATACCGGAAACTGTGACATCTACGAAGCACTACTACGCATGCCAGGTGAAGGTGACAAACTTATTCCACCATCAGCATTTCTGCCCGCTGCACAGCGCTTTGGCTTAATGGTAGACATTGACCACTGGGTAATCCAGCATGCACTCAAAGCCCTGTCAATTCAGCGCCAGACTAATCCAACCATTAAGTTTGCTATCAACCTGTCAGGACATGTTTTTGAAGAGGTCAATCTGGTCAAAATAGTTCAGGATAATATTGAGCGATACAATATCCCTCCCGACGCGCTGATCTTTGAAGTCACTGAGCAGGTTGCGGTACAACATATTGCAGAGGCCAATCTGCTAATCAAGAAACTGATCGCACTTGGTTGCGAATTTGCGCTGGATGATTTCGGCTCTGGCTTTAGCTCCTTTAACTACTTAAAACACCTGCCCATTCACTACATCAAGATCGATGGTAACTTCATTGAAAACATGACCAATGACAAGACTGATCAGGCGATGGTGCAGTCCATGATTCAGATTGCGAAAACTGTCGGAAAATTCACCATTGCAGAATATGTACTGGATGAGGACACCATGACACTACTCAAGAAACTCGGTATCGACTATGCACAAGGCCATTATATCGGCAAGCCACAACAAAAAATCGCCTAAGAGAAAATCTAGCAATTAGTCAGCGCTACCAGTAATCGCTGCCATAAAGACTACTTCGCACGTGCGCTACGTATTGATACGGCTGGCTATCAAAGAAAAATCATTCTGCACTTTAATGAAGATAATAGTTAACACAGGCTTGCCATTCAGCGAGTGCGGCGAGCTGTTTTATGCCTGGAAAAAAATTGTTCGAAATTTAACCCGCTTTCAAAGGCAGGCATTAAAAACACAAAACACATACAGGTATTAGCAATATCACGAATGAGTTTATGGGACTTTTCGGAAAACGTCTATTTCTTGATGGGCACTAACTACAAAAGGGAGGACGGCGTTGGCCATCAGCGACTAGCGGCCCTCACTTCGCTCCTTAAGGTCGTTAGCGGTTGTAAATAACATAGGCTTGGATAAACTGTTCGAGTAAGAAGTAAGAAATTCTTATCTGCTATAGTTCGCATTTAAGATCCATTGAGTTGTAGATCTTTAAATATTGTAAAAATAAGGACAAGCGCTATAAACAATCAACACGACACCGACGAATTGACACCATAACCGTATACATACAGAGAAATAGAGAACATTATAGAATGACCGTATATTCAGACTTCATGGTCCTGATGGCACGTGGCGGCCCCATAATGTGGGTGATTTTTTTCATCGCCTGTATAGCGATGGTAATGCTGATGTGGCAAGCCCTACGTGTTTTTCAATTGTTAACGCAAGCCCGGCGAGACTATCACCATCTACTTAAACAGAACGGCGACCCTTTTAATGTCACCAGCTCAGGAAGTGCTAGCCCGATCGTCCAACTCCTCAACCTGATTCACTGGGATGAAGTCAACAACAAAGATGACCTCGCTAAAGAGATAAACATCCATCTAGCCGATATCATGCCAAAATTGGAAGGCGGCCTTCCCACCATCGCGATGATAGGATCGATGCTGCCAATGCTTGGTCTTCTAGGCACAGTGATGGGAATGATCAACGTATTCGATGTCATCGCCATACAAGGCAGTGGCAATCCCAATGAGATGGCTCATGGCATCTCGCAGGCTCTGCTGACCACGGCCAGTGGTTTGATTATCGCCATACCGGTCATTTTCATGCACCACATATTGTCACAACGCCTGAATGTGTTATTGGCAATTACCGGTCAGGCTATGCAACTTGTTCTACATCGTGATCTAGAAATTTTCAAACATGGAAAAACGCAGTGAAAATGACCTCCCAGGTTCTTTTACCAACACCAAGAACCGGCAAGCCAGAAATCACAATGGCACCATTAGTTGATGTAATTTTTCTATTATTGATCTTTTTTATGGTCACTACTGTTTTCCCCAAAGAAAGCGGCCTAATGATAGAGAAACCTGCCTCCGAATTTTCCGCCCCTCTGGATGATAACCATATTGTCATCAAACTAGGGCATGATGGACGCGTTGAATACAAAAACAACCTAGTAACCTCCGAGACATTAGGAATACTGCTAAAAAGAGACCTGCTAACGCGCCCTAACACCACTGTCACCATAAATGCGGACAAACTGGCTACCACAGAATCCTTGATTCAGGTCATTGATATCAGCAAATCCAGTGGCGCTACACAACTAGGCATCGCTACAGATGAAAAATCTGATCAATAGTGACTTGGCTCGAGCCGGGTTTGCACTGACCTCGGGATTCGGTCTTACCCTGTCTCTTTTTATGGCAACCACTCTCACGTCAACATCACAAATTACAACGATGGAACGCAGGCCATTGCTAATAGTGGAACTAAGTCGCTGGCAGCCAAAGATCGAAACCATCAAAGCCAAAGCAACACCGAAGCGCCTGCCTCCCCCTGTGACTCCGCAGTCCCCTACAAACATCAATCCCAACCAGCTCCCCCCAAAGGTAACCGCCACCCCCACACCTCAACCAAAAGAGAATACTTTGCGAGCCTACGACCTCATTAACCACAGCAAGGATTGGGTACGCCAACAGGACATGGAACAGCTGTTCCCTTCCGGCCCAGGCATGATTAACAACCTGCCCCCTGATTCCCGCACCTTAGCGCCGGTACAGCAGACAAGTATCATGGAAGCTTACCGCCTTCCCCACGGCAATACCATGGTCAAGACCATAACGCTGTTCGGCAATGAACAGTGCTTTGAAGTTCCGCAACAGAATGCGCTAAACACCCTGCATGAGCTTGCCAGCAGCGTGTGGATGTTAACCAGGTGCCCATGAGAAGGCCAAGCCATGCCCACCCCATAATCAAGCAGCACAGCTCACATGTGACACTAGCCTGTCGATAAAACAGCAATAAACAATAGACCGATAAGAGCGCCATTATGGCCAAACGGACAGGTGCGTAGCTCAATATATTTTTGTTACAGTACTACTGTACGTCATCATGCTGCCAATAATTACCAACATGCATAGTTGTGCAGAAAGTTTTCAAGTGCTAGATGACCCATAGTTAAGAGCTGGAAGGCAAACACAGCTCCCAGACACCCAATAAAATAAGGGCTGGAAGATGGCGTTGAAACACTTTTTAAAAGAACAAAACAAGCACACACTTCATATAAGCATAGCGTTAGGGATCGTTATACTTTCAAGCTCTGGGCACATCAAAGCAAATGGAGGCGTGTTGTTTACTGATCTTGCCAGTGACAGCGCATCTGGGATTGATTTCAGTCGCACAGGAGTACGTAATGACTCCTTCCTGGACGATACTTCTTCGTTTTCCCTTAAACAAGTAATGACTGGTTCGGTAAGGCTACCGCCGATGTTTACAGACGCCCCTGGAATAGCTCTGTTTGATTACGATAAAGACGGCGATCTGGATGCCTACGTAACCAACTATTCTGGTATAGCCAACAGCCTTTATTCTAATCAAAAAAATGAAACAGGAAAACTTACATTTCAGGATATGGGTCTGGCTGTCGGGGTAGACGCTACCACTCAGGACAGCACGGGGGTCTGTGCTGGCGACATAGATAATGACGGTGACGAAGATCTTCTGGTCCTTGGGGGAATTTCTCCAAACCGGTTATATGAAAACAATGCAGGACAAAACTTCATCGAGATTACAAACCAAATAACTACCGACAAGGAAGGCGGCATTGCATCAGCCTGCTCCATGGGTGATGTAAATGGTGATGGGCTACTTGATTTTGTGGTCGCCAATTCGTACAAAATTCTAAGTACTGGGGGCATAGGGCCAGTATACAACACGCTGTTTATCAACCAAGGCAACAATACGTTCAAAGATGTCAGTGCTGCAGCGGGCATACACAATTATGAAGGAATCACTTGGGCCATTGCCTTGGTCGACTTGGATCTAGATGGAGATATGGACATAGTTGCTGCTGATGACTCCAACGGCTTTATTCGCGTCCATAACAATGATGGCAACGGCAATTTCACAGATACTACCTATGACATAGCGACTAACCGGCCGGGATCTTGGATGGGGCTGGCATTTGCCGATTTCAACAGCGACGGAAACATGGATATATTCGCCACCAACGTCGGGGACTATTTTGCCCAGGCATTTACCAATCTGCAATCACCTGGGGTTATACTCCCCCCCGGCATTGGTGCTTCGGGTTGGTTTTTAGGCCAGAACAACGGGACATTTATATTTCCGGGTACTGGTAGCCTTGGTGCTACCCCCTTTGGCTGGGGTACGGGCTCAGCGGACTACGACAACGATGGTGACACCGACGTAGTCTATTACGGGGGAATGAACGCAGCCATGTTTGCTGATGCAACTAACCCCGGGGCCATTTTGAGCAATGATGGCCATGCAAATTTTAACCGTGACTATATAGCGCTAAGCCAGTCTATCAATCATCAACGCCGCTCTGTACGCGGAGTAGCATTGGGTGACTTTGATGACAATGGCTTTATCGATATCGCATCAGTCTCCGCAATGGACTGGCCAGAACCTTTTCCATTAGTTCCTATCGTCCCGCTGACAAACGGCGGACAATTTGATGACGCGGCTCTGATGTGGCCCCAGTTTTCGCCAGTCGATCCAGAGGATCCGAGCCAAGGATACAGCTGGAACAATTACGACCCCATAAACGGCGGAATGGCACTAGAGATGAATAGTGGAGGCAATGGCAACGCTTGGGTAAAGTTCGATGTAATGGGCAGTATTGACATCGTACCAGAGGCACAAGTAAACCGGAACGGGATAGGCGCAGTACTTAGTTTCTCTCCTCTGAGAGGGAAGACAGTAATGCGGCCCATCACGGCTGGATCGAGCCACGGATCCGCACATAGCATGACAAGTCTGTTCGGCTTGGGTAAAAGCCACATGGGAAATGTAGAAATCATATGGCCAGGAGGGACAAAAAATAGACTCTATGGCGTAAAGGCTGGTGAACGACTGTTACTACCTGAAATACCCTGCAGCTATGATGACAGCTCTATAACCGGTTCTGAATATAGAAAATGCACCATAGGCTCACTACGAAAACTTGTGAAGAATGAGATACTGTCAATTTCGGAAGCTATTAGATTTTTTTTTAGTGCGATTAGAGCACGCAGGGCTACGCTATAATATAACCGTATAGAAAATCACCTCGAGCGAACAGTCCGAAAAATAGCATAATAAGGGTTTTGAATAGGCATCTTTCCGTATAACAATATTGACTAAATAATCGACCCTGAAAAACCCATATTCAATGGCAGTGTTACCATTGATCTGCCAGGCTGATTATCCAGGAATATATCTGCTCGATATTCGCAAGCCAAAAATAGACCTCTCGCATCCACTTCTTGAAGTTGAATGCGGCAGCCGCCATTAGCAGGTTGATTTGATCGCCCGTAAACCCCTTTAAAAAATTGCGGTTGAGTCGGCGATCAGACTTTAAAATCCTATCACCGGTTCTATGGACGCACCTCAAGGAAAGCGTTTGCACATTTCATCAAATAATTTTTAGCGAAGTAACGACACAATCGTAGAAAATAACGGTCATATCGTAAGACACGTGGCCACATCAAGCCATTCCACTCATTTAATTTTCCCGCTAGCGTGATGCACGCTTTTTTCTGACATAATCCTACTCTGCCTCACCCATCTAGCCGCCACTCAGCATGGAACCAAGAGATAAAAACATGCTTCACAAAAAATACTCAAAACAAAAATGGCTATGCGTGTGAAAATAGTTTCATTAATTAAAATATTAATATAGCCAATCGAGAAACCTCTTAAACTGTATAAAAATCTCTATAGACTTTATTGCCACCATGACATCATAAAAAACTCAGTTATTTTTTACACGCCCTAAAATTCTGCGGGTTTCATCACACAAATGTAAAAAAAATGGATAATAATTTTAGGAAATAATATACTTCCACATGGAAAATAAGATAATCAGAAGCGCTTTTAGGAATGAAGTTATTTTATAATTTGCACATGTTGCTATTTTTAAAGTAAATGATCATGTGCCACGTCTTATCAGGTGAAGTCAAATGGAATCGACTACAGACCTCTTTTCGGATACACAGATAGTTCAGCTAACTAAGTCATTTTCTGTCATCAAAACAAGCTTACAAGCAACCACCAGGGAAGATATTTCCGAAATACTCAACCAAGTTAAAGTTACTTTAGGTTGTCACAGCATACACTGCCTCGTCCATGAAGCGAGCTACAGCCATGCAACCACAATCATTAGCTCTATTGAGAGCCCGCCCCACAGCCTATCGTTCAGAAATCACCTGAAAAATAAACTTCTTACCGACAATCCTGTTATTAAGGAGTCTCTAGAAAGTGGAAAAGCCGTTGTATGGAGCGATTCACTCAATCATGCCTGTTACTCAAAAAAATATTCATCATATATGAATATTCTAAATAAATTTGGCATTTGCAATGCCATCACTTTTCCTTACAACGGAGATAGCTGCAAAACTAAACCCACTCTGCTAAACGTAATGCTAACATCTAAAAATTTAGTGCTATCTAGTCGAAAAATAGACAAACGTTTTATTCAATACATAGGGGTTTTGCTTGGTTACGTAAATGAAGGAATTATACGAATTTGTTTCTCTCATAAGTCTCACCAAGAAAATTACAACCTTACCGCTAGAGAGATTCAGGTCCTCGACTGGGCAAGTAAGGGGAAGACTGCTTGGGAAATCGCCAACATTCTGTCGATCTCTGAAAGAACAGTGAAATATCATTTATCCAAAATTTATTCAAAGCTTAATGCAGTCAATCGCCAGCAAGCCGTTGCCATCGCGGTGCAGTACGGCATAGTTTGATCGGCATATTAAGTTATGGCGCCCCCCAATTTAACCTTGAGTGATGGCACGTCAAACGACTTGAAAAAACATGAGTAAACCACGAAAAAAGGCGATACATGCAGTTAAATACAACCAAATGAGCAGTAATCTAAAAGAAATACTGTTACGCTTATCAAGGAGAAATGCCTCATAAAACAGAGTTCCCATCTCTATCCATCTCTCCTGCCACCATCAAACAGGAATTAAGTATTATGAAGAAAATGAAACCCGATACCGGCACACATACTCGGGGAGGAATTAAGCGTAGCGATGTATATTTTGGGCTACAACAGCCCGTCCCCTCCAGTTAACATTTGATTTATCACATGTTTCCCACCGCGAAAGTTGTCCTGCCTATCGTTATCGTTATAATCGGCTTCGCTGCGGCATTGCAGATCACCTCATATACACCACAGGCAGCCGCAGTACCTAATTCGACAACCCGTACAGCAGACGTATTCACCGTTGAGGTACTTAACGTCGCTTTACAGGAAGTTCGTATCCCTATACGAAGCCAGGGCCGCATCATTCCCCGAACCACTATAGATCTGTCTGCAGAAATTTCCGGTAAAGTCACTGAAATCGACCCCGATTTTGCTGCCGGGGGGCGCTTCAAAAAAAATGACACCCTTGTCAAAATCGATGATCGAGATTATAAACTGGCAATCGTCAAAGCAGAGGCGATTATTGCCAGCGCTCGGGCTCGCCTGACAAAAGCCGACGCGGAGTACCAACAAAAACAGAAGGAATACTACGCCCAAGGTTTGGAGGATGTCCCCCCTTATGCCCTGCGCAAACCTCAATATGATGAAGCATTAGCCAACATGAAGGCTGCCGAGGCAGATCTGGAGTTGGCAAAACTTGCCCTAGAGCGCACTCGGGTAACAGCACCGTTTGACGGACGTGTCGTAGAAACAACGACAGATGTCGGCCGCTATGTGACCCGCGGCACCGCACTGGGGAAGATATACGCAATGGATGTGGTAGAGGTCTACCTGCCAGTATCACAACGGCAGGCACACATGCTCGAACTCCCTCAAGGCACCTCGCTAGACCAAAGCCCACTACGTGTTTCACTTACTGAGATCTTCTCGGGTAAAGGGCACACCTGGTCAGCACGCGTCGTCAGAACCAGTGCCACAGTGAGCGAAAATAATCAGTTATTATATTTAATCGCCCAAGTAGACACCCCTTATTTTTCACAAGATACCAATGATGGACAACAGTCTCTGACAATCGGTACGTTTGTAACGGCAGAACTACAAAGCAAACCGCTTACTGATATAGTTGTTTTACCCCGCCAAGCATTAGGCGAAAACAAATTCGTATGGGTGGTTGATGACCATTCAACTCTGCGCAAGCGCCAAGTTGAAATCGCTTACCTGGGCAAGCATAATGCCTATATCAATGGCTTAGCACCAGGCACCCGCGTGGTCGTCAGCACCTTAGAGGGCGTCTTAGAGGGCATTACCATACGTATAACCAGAACACATGAACCCACCACCGCCACTGAATCACTAGCAAAACCGGCGGCCAAACCTTCGACTCTGTGAAACAGATCAAATCACGTGAAATATTTGAACATGTTAATCAAATGGTTCTCCAACAACCGTGTCGCCGCCAATTTCCTGATGCTGATTATCATCGTCGGTGGATTACTGTCTCTTCCCGACCTCAAGAAAGAGGTCATCCCCAATGCCGCGTTAAATATGATACAAATCCATATCACTTATCCCGGCGCCGCCCCCAAAGAAGTGGAGCAATCTATATGCATGCGACTTGAAGAGGCGATTTTTAATCTGAGCGGGGTCAACGAGTTAATAACCAGGGCCAAAGAGGGGCAGTGTGGTGCCCTGGTAAAAGTGGCTGCCGGATTTGATCCTCGTTTTCTTCAGGATGCGATACGATCACGGGTCGAGGCTATTAACGATTTCCCCGCTGAAGCTGAACAGGCAGTCATCACTGAAATGTTTATTCGCACGCCTGTCATTAGCGTCGTCATATATGGGGAAAACAATGAAAAAACATTAAAAAATTTCTTGCAAAAAACACAGTTCGAATTACAGAGTTTACCCTCAGTAAGCCAAGTGGAAATTAACAACGTTAAACCCTATGAAATCTCTATTGAGGTCTCGGATGTTGCCCTAAGATTGCATGACTTAACATTTTCCGAGGTAGCTGAGGCGATAAGGTCTAACTCAATAGATCTCGCCGGGGGCATGATCAACAGCCCTAATGGAAACATAGCACTTAAAACACAGGGCCAGGCCTATACGGGAAAAGAATTTGAACAGATTCCAATACGCGCAGTTAAAGATGGCTCATACTTACAGGTAAATGACATCGCCACGGTAGTCGACGAGTTTAAACAGTCAGACCGAGAGAGCCACTATAATGGTTACAAGGCGGGGTTATTAACCGTCTACCGTGTCGGCAATCAAAATATTCTTTCGCTCAGCAATGAAGTCAAGGAGTACGTCAAAAAAACCAATCATGATTTACCCGCCGGTATTGGGGTAGAGATTTGGCAGGATCATTCACAGATGTTTACGAGTCGCCTTGAACTCTTAACCAAGAGCGCCCTGATGGGCCTAACCCTGGTATTAATGGTCTTGGTTATTTTTTTACGCTGGCGTGTGGCCATTTGGGTAAGCATGGGTATTGTGGTCTCTTTTATGGGCACTCTGTTTCTGCTCGTCATCCTCGGGCAATCGATCAATATGATCTCCATGTTTGCCTTTATCCTGGTGCTGGGAATAGTCGTAGACGATGCCATTATCGTCAGTGAAAGCATATTTACCCAACAACGAAAGGGGGTTACTGGCATCGCCGGTGCCGTAGCTGGCACTTTAGCGGTAGCCAAACCGGTCACCGTATCAGCACTTACTACGATGCTCGCATTTTCGCCTATTTTATTTTTACCCGGCATTTCGGGCAGCCTCTGGAGCATCATCGCGATCGTGGTTATTGCAACTCTGGCCTTCTCTTTAATAGAGTCCTTACTGATACTGCCCACTCATTTGTCCGGCAGTGCCACTCCTCACAACAATACCAAACGCCCATTCAGCCGCCTGGCACGATTACAAGAAAGCTTTGTGACGCGGAGTGAACAATTCGTCTCAGAAACCTATAAAAACATACTGGCTGTGATATTACGATGGCGTTATGCAACAATCGCCCTTGCATTCACTGTTTTTGTTATCTCCGTGGCCCTGGTGGCGGGGGGGCGCTTACCTTTGGTATTTTTCCCCCAAATGGAGGGTGACATGATAGTCGCAAGTGTAAAACTACCTTCGAACAGCACATTAGATCAAACTCAGAAAGTCTTAAGCACCCTGGAATCTGCTGCCAGAACGTTACAACAAAGCCCCCAGAATCAAGATGGCGTTATCCGGGCCACCTTAACAACCCTGGGCGCTCAACCACAGAGCGGGGGAGCAGAAACAGAGAGCATCAGCAACATTGGCGAAGTCGCTCTAGAACTGATCCCAGCCGATTCTCGCCATTTGAGTGGCACGGAGATTATTCAACGTTGGCGAGATTCAGCTGGAACACTTCCTTTCGACGCCAAGGTCATTTTTAGTTCGACCTTAGACCCTAAGACGCCTGACATTGCTCTTATATTGTCCGGCCGAGATCCCGAACAACTCCAGCAAGCAGCCAAACAACTTAAAGAACATTTGCGCACCGATCCCACCATATACAACATAAAAGATTCAATGGAGGATAAGATGAGCGAGGTGCGCGTGCAACTAAAACCTTACGCCAACAACCTCGGACTGGATACAACCTCCCTGGCTCGACAAGTCCGCCAGGCTTTCTACGGTGAAGAGGTGCAGAGCATACTCAGAGGATCCGAAGAAGTGAAAGTCTTTGTCCGTTATACCGCTGATGAACGACAGTCTCTCTACACTTTGGAAAACATGACCATTCGCTTGAACAATGGCGACAACGTACCTATAGCAGCGGTAGCTGATTTTATTTATGGATACACCCCTAAGGAAATCCGCCGCGTAGATGGTGAACGGGTTATAACGGTAAGTGGTTATGTGGACCACGCCATTACCACTCCCGGCCATGTTATGCATACACTAGATGAACATTTTTGGGCAGACTTTGAATACCGCTATCCAGATATAAAGCGACACCTGTCAGGCAGCCAGGAGGAACAAAGCGATATTATTGCAGCGCTTATAAAAGGACTATTTCTAGCGGTGTTGGCCATTTATGGACTGATAGCGGTGTCATTTCGCTCATATAGCCAGCCATTGATCATACTGGCTGCAATACCAATGGGATTTGTAGGTGCAGTCGCAGGACATTTCCTCTTGGATCTACAGCTTAGCGTTCTCTCCCTGTGCGGGGTCATCGCCGTCGCGGGCGTGGTCGTCAACGATAATCTGGTATTAGTCGAGTATATCAACCGGGCCAGAGACAAAGGAAGCGATTTATTTGAAGCGGTTAGCCAAGCCGGAATTGCCCGGTTTCGGCCTATTATATTGACATCCGTGACGACATTTTTCGGACTGCTACCCCTAATGCTGGAACGCAGTACTCAGGCCCAGTTTTTAGTCCCTATGGCAGCTTCGTTGGCGTTTGGTGTACTGTTTGCCACCATAGTGACTCTGCTGGCCGTACCCGCCGCTTATATCATTGTGGAAGATCTGAAGAAGCTGATTACATTGCCTGTAAAAAAAATCGCCAAGAAGCGGCGGCAATATAGTAATGCTTAGGGTTTAAAAGGCCAGCTGAGCGCTAGTAAATATAATCACAAGGGAGGTAATCACAATCTACTTGTGCATAGTTTCATCCTTACCACTCACCCTCATCCACTCTCTTTTCTACTGTGACAGCCCAATGGCACGCCCTGCCTTGGGAATAAATAATTGGATACTCAGAGTCCAGCTGGAAGGACAACTTTAAAGAAATCTGAATACACTTTGGTTTTAACCTGATGATGATCGCTGAAAAAAGCGCGGCCGGAGATCTTTTCCTCAGAGGATAACATTGCCATGGGCCCACCGGGGATAACCGCTCCTATTTCCATAACAATCTCAAAATAGGAAAAACTGACCAGAGGATTAACGTTAAAAGGCTGAGGCGCAAAAAGTCGATAAGACAGAAACCGGGCTGGTGCCTTACCAATCCGTGTTGCACCGACCAATTTTTGTTCATATCCCTTTTCGCCCATCATCCCCGGGGCAACCGGAGCATGAACAGTCAGCTCCGCTTCATGATTTTCAACCAGCATGGGGTTTTCACCGACAAGATCAAAGGGACGATCAAGTAATATATCAAGATCCGCATTATCTGAATGGGAAATTTCCTTAAACAGAGCAAACTCATCATCACTGATGCCTGACAATTCAGGTGATACCAACTTCCAGCGTTTTCCTTTGGAGACCCGGGGATCAAAACCGGCAACAATGACTTTATTCCCTGTCTGGACCTTTACAGTAAATCCCCAACGACTACCTTTTACTTCACGGGATTTTACATCGTTCACCGCAGCGTCGATCAAGACCGCCAACGTTTCCGAGTCCACCGATGCAGCACTCCCCGCCGACGCAACAACGAGCATAATGATGCCAATCCCTCCTCTTAAAATCACGGGCCACTACCGTTCAAACTGATATAACAGACCGAAAAAAAACGTGGTCTGGAAATCACGCTCGACGATGGGACTGCGGGTAATCTCATCGCTTAACCATTCGTGTTTAAATGATGCACTGCCACGCCACTGATTGCCAAAGTCATAGCTGAAATTAAGCCCCAAATTCATGTTAAGCGCAGAATCGCCCAGATAGGCGGGGCGCCCTAACGTCGCTTCACCGGCACGAACACCATAATAATAATCCACTAACTCATGGTTTTTCATAGACACACCTACCACCCCACCTATACTGGCACGATTGCTAAGTTCAAACACATGGTCAGCCCCCAATTGAATTTCATAACCGTTGTGAGTATTGGTTATGTCCATAGCAGCGGACATAAAAAGCGCGGCAAAACGAAACTCCAAACCTAACTCAAAAGCGCCATCACGCCCCTCCATGCCTGCAAGCAGAGGGCTGTTAGAATCTTCGTCAAACCCTTCAAAACGATAGTTTACCGTACCGGCCAGGAAGAATGGCAACGTTTTACCTCGCAGGAGTTTATAGTTGAGATACGGCCCCATCCATATAATATTCTCACCGATATAACCCACTATCGGATATATTGGTGAAACCGTATCAGCATCTCCTATAAATGGATTTGGACCCTCTACCGCAGCAAAACCGGCAACCCAACCCGGCGGGGCACGCTCACTGAATCCTAATGGCGCAGTGCTTGCCATTAAGGGAGGAATTGCGAACAAGAGCCCCCCCCCGATACAGCACTGATAGTACCTAATCCCGAAGCCTTTCCATCTTGTTTGCAAGAGGGAAAGGAATTGATGCATAAGCTTTGCACACATGGAAACCCAGGTCATAGACATATCAATACTTTACTCGGTCAAAACACTGAGGAGATGATAACGCAGTATAAAATCATATGCGGAAAGCATCTTCACTATTCAGTGTCGCGCTGAAGTGTCGTATTTATGACGCGCCGCAATAGCACTAGCCACCAACCTGTTACGAAACTGGCGATCGATTACCCCCTTCTCCAATGATTTCAGCGTATCAGCTACACAAACACCCGTACTGTCGTGACCGGTCGCCGCAATACCGCTAAAAGACGTCACATCAACAAACCGTAGCTGACCTGTTTCGCTAAGTTGATTTGCATACAGAGCATTGGATGCCTGCGGGGCCGCTGAACCAAAGCGCTCTAGATTACCGTTGTTAACATAGACATCCAAATCCCCATCATTATCAAAATCCAACACAGCAACTCCGGGAGTGCTAAACATTGGCGGCAAACGCACAGGCACTGCTCTGACCACTGATTCGGAAAAAATATCAAAAGCATTCAACAGGGTATCGTTCCTTAAACCCGCGTAACGGAAGTTGAGTCCGTTTTCCGGCATCTTAGCGATATCGGTATAGCTTATCACCGCTGGCGATTTCGGCGAGGCGTGGGCGTGCAATACAGATACCATTGGAAAAAAGATATTAATGCAACACAACCCCAGCTGGCGGGGAACCATAACAATACGTTGCCACTTGCTTCTCTATCTTACCACTTATTGATGCTCAACATTACGCTTCCTGGCCCATTAGTTCATTGATTTCTTCTTCCTTAAAGGTCATTACACCTTATTGGCACCCAGCTATTTGTGCGTTATTAAGTTAATTATTAGGCGTGCTATCCCAATTTTGGCCTCTTTCCTAGCCACAAACAATCTAGGTAATTATATCTCTCATAACCAAGTTGAGTCACTGTACGACTGGCCACATTTTAATACGCAATTTGCGAGCCCATATGTATACCCAAAGCGATTTGGATTCAGGGCAAATAGCACGGCCGATTTCTCCCCTGACTGCGTTAGAATTCCTCTCAATAGAACGACTATTCATCGTCATTCTGCCTTGCCATGGAAAAAATATTCCGCATTCTTTACACCTAAGTCCAAGTCGCTTTGGGTATATACATCGCTATCATTAAATTTGTAGAATGGCTATTGCATTTGAACCGAAGGTTTTATATTACATAATGAGATCTTTGCACGAGAACTCGTTTTCGTTCCAGCAAGACATCAATGGTCGAAAAAATGGAATTTACACCAAGTAAATGAGTATTTGAGATCATTTATAACGCAGTTGGAACGGAAAATAGACTCGTGCAAAGGTCTCATAATAAGGAGATTACATGGACATTTTGCCGTATAACAGCAATCGAGATCTTGATCTTTATATCGCGGGAGAACTGCAATCCATCAAAAATTCAAAGCCCAACATAATAATACCTGACTATATCATAGAAGGGATCAAGCAAAATTATCAGACCATGATAAACAGCGACGCTTTATCGGGCTTTACCGCCGTAGACAATCAACCATTCGGGTTCATCGTTGTTTCCAGGGAAGAGGGCATAGACCAATCCTACGGCCTGATCAGGAACCTATATATCAGGCCAGAAAATAGAGGCGCACGGGCATGGAAAGCACTTGTACAGCGTGTTGAAACTCACTTCAAAGACCTGGGGTTGAATAGAATTGGCTTAGAAATATATAAGTCCAATGAATCAGTATGCAACCTAGCCCGCCTTTCCGGATATTCCATGGAGCGCTACTATATGGAAAAGGCTATTTGACATTTATACAATATTTTATTTATAAGGCTAAAGTAGAGGCCTGCTCTGGATGAAGCGCCTGCTCAGCCTTTCCACTAAGGCTAATAGCGAAGGCATAACTGATAGACATATTTTTCAACTGTGAAAAACGACCTGCTGGCCCGCTATGGCCTGAGTTCATATCTGTGCTTAGCAGCACCACACTGTGGTTAGTCTGACAGTGCCTCAACCGAGCAACCCATTTCGCCGCCTCCCAGTAACCTACCCGGCTATCGGTAAGGCCACACAGGGCAAGCACATGGGGATAGTCCTGCTCCTCAAGATTATCATAAGGTGAATACATGGCAATTTGATTATAGATGGCGGGATCTATCAATGGATTTCCCAGCTCGGCCCAATCAGATGGTGTCAACGGCAGGTCTTTATCTAGCAACGAATTTAATACATCCACAAAAGGAACCCCGGCAATAATTGCATTAAATAATCCTGGAGCAATATTGGCAGCAGCAGCTACCAAGGTACCACCCGCACTAACACCATGAGCGGTAATATTACCTCTAGAGGTGTACTTGTGTTTCACTAGATACTCTGCCGAAGCGATAAAATCAGAAAAACTGTTCATTTTATTATTCAACTTTCCTTCACTATACCAGTGACATCCCAACTCACGGCCACCACGTACATGGGCAATAACATAAACAAACCCTCTATCGACCAAGCTAAAAAGTTCCGGTGAAAAAACCGGCACAACGCTATAACCATACGCACCATAGCCATGCAAAAAAGTGGGGGCCGATCCGTCTAACAATGTCTCACTATGATAAAGCAATGAAAGAGGTATGCGTCTACCATCAGGCGTCGTGGCAAACAAACGCCGGGAAACATAGTTCTCAGCTCTATATTCCGCATAGACTTTCTGTTTCTTAATAAGCCGACAGCTGCAGTTACTAAGATCGTATTCAAGCAAACACCCAGGCGTACGCAGAGAACTGTAATACATCATTAGATTATCGGTATCATATTCGTAACCACCGACAATATCTAAATCATAGGCTTCATCCTCCATACCCGCCACAGGCAGTTCGTACTCATGGCTGTCATCAAGATTATAGATAATAATTCGTTTCAGACCACTGCGGGATTCAACCCGAGCATGATAATGCTTCAATGCCACATGTTTTAATATGTGACACCCTGGCCGATGAGGAACCATGGATTCCCAATAGGCACTACCCGGCTTGGTAACTGGAGCAATGACAATACGAAAATCCCCGGCATCCCCAGCATTTGTGAGAATCATAAAATAACCCGGGCCAGGATGAGCGCTGTGTTCAATTTTATACTGAATCCCCGTACAACGTGGCTCTACAATAAATGATTCAGCTTGGCAGTTAGAAAGATCAATCAGATGCAATTCATTGGCCCCATGAGCATAAGCACTGATAACTGCATAATAACCACTCTGCGTGCTCTGGAGTCCTACATAATAGGCCGGATCGTTCTCTTGATAAATCAAACGATCATCTTGCTGATCTTCACCTAACGTATGCGCATAAACTTTGGATGGTCTATCGTATTCATCTCTGGCAACATAATAAATTACGTGACTATTCCGACTCCATACAACCTTTCCTGACGTATTATGGAGAATATCGGGCAGATCCTCCCTATGTTCCATATCCCTAAATGATACAGAGAAACTCTCCGAACCACTACTATCCCAAGACCAGGCGAAATACCGATGATTAGGGCTATGCTGCCGGCAGGCAATCACAATTCGTCGTCCCACCCTAGACAAAGCTGCATCGTCTAATATAATCTCCTCTGCCTGACTACCATCACGTGGGCGGCGGCAATAATATGGATAATCTAAGGTGGAGAGATAACGCTCATAATAAAGATAAGGGCCATCGGGAATTTCGATGCCAGTTTGATCGTGAAGCATTCGCGCATTGAATTCACCATTGAGGGTTTCGATAAGAGGATCTATAGGCTGCAATACCTCACGGGTATAACTATTCTCTGTTTCCAGGTGACCCGCAATGTGAGGAGCCAAACAATCAGGGGATGACAATATGCTGCGCCAGTTAGGATCTCGCATCCAGCTATAAGGATCAGTTCTTTTTTTTCCATGAATAGTATGTTCCTCTATCACACTTTCAGCGACAGGGGCCGGCATTTCCAATACACGTGTCATTAAAGGACTAATACAGGTATTTAATTGTTTAAATAACATGCCTCAACACCTAATCCACAAAATCATAGTTTGTGCCTAACTTCAACGACCATTTTCCCACTCATTACTAGCTCATCAAGTTTTCGCGATACACTTATGACCTTATTACTATCAAGGTTCGCATCCCATTCATCTAGCAAAAATATATCAATGCCTTTTTGCTTAGAAATTTCATCGATAATTTGGATAACTTGCTCACCTGTGGAGCCATCTTTCTGGTTTAGAAAGAACAGATTATGCATTGCCGGCAAATAAAAGCTCCTTTCCCCAAAATATTCTTTCATAGAAAGCAATAGACTGGTCTTGCCCGTACCATTATCTGCCTGTATGGTTACCCGCCCTTTTTCAGAAAGAGATTTACACCATTGATCGGTACTTTGCGACGCATTGATAGAGGGTGCACCGGCAACCGTAATTTCTTGAAATTTTATACGCTTATCCAGATCATCCATTTTGGTCTCATTGAAAAACTGGTCTACCAAAACGAGAGTACCTTTAACAAAGTTATACTGGGCGATGATAGTCATCATTGCCGTCATAGAATTTATCACTTGAACAATTTTCGGTAGAGCCACCAGCAAAACAATAAACGACTCACTAGCAACTCCATAATACTGAATCAGGAAAATAACAATTAAAATAGTGGGGATAAATGCAGCAAACGAAAGAACTAGCTGAACAGCACACCTTGCTGTGGTTGACCTAACTTTAGCGGTGCGATAGTGCTTGAAAAAATTAACTTTATTGCTTCCCCAGGCATCTTTATTTAGTGTGTTTCCGATAACCAAATTATCCCAGACTGAGGAAAGGGCACCAGTCAAAGTAAGCAGTTTTCTCTCCGAAGTATAGGCCGTGACTTTCAAAAGTTTTCCGTATTTGAATATTATCAATGCGCATAAAACCACACTAATAAGATAAGAAACAATTATAAGCTCATCAACCACAAATGCCATTATCAATATAGTTGTCACGGACATCAACATTGCGGAGAGAAGCTGATAGATGTACTCAGGATAGCTAGCCACAATCATTGGCCCAACCTTACTGTACATACTCGTCATTTTTTCTTTCTTTCTACCATCTGGGAACATAGCAACTTTACTGGACAAAACCGCCTGCCCTTCGATCGTAAATTGTTCTATAGATTTTATCTTCCACTTTTCGAGAAAAATAGAGCTATACATTCCAAAAACATGGCCGCCGAGTATAAGCAAAAAATAGCTATACAAATTTGATATGAAAAAAGATCCGCTACTGACTGAACGTGCGAGCTCGGCAAGAAAATAGATTGATGAAGCCGTTAGGAAATATTGAATGAAAATAAGAAATATTGTAATAGTTCTCTCACTACATCGAAAGATTCGTTGTCTAATCAGTGGATCAGTCATAATCAACCTAAAATATAAACTAAAGAGGGCATCTGCACTCACTGCGCACAGACACCCCCGCTTCCGACCTACCTAAACCAGGCATTAAACCCTAGTTTTCGGTAAAAAAGGATTTAGGATTTAGAATCTAAAAGTCCAAGTCCATTTGCCACTCTGTTCTTCACTGTGCATACCACCTGCAGCATTGGCAGCCAGTTCACGGCCTGCCTTAGCTATAGATTGGTCTTGGTTTTCAGTGTAAGCAACAAATTTTTCAGCGACATCAGCCAAGTTAGCACAAGAAATTTCAGTAGTCTTCATAATATTTCCTCCTAAGGAAAAGTTAACAAATATACTTCATGGTAAAGTTAAAAAACCATCCACTATCATCTCAAGACACCCCAACCTGTGGCTTTTCTTCACGACTCCGTGAAGAGCTGTACTGCTGGGGAAAACCTAATTTTCCGTCGATGTGCTTCAACAAGGATGACAAACCACAACACGACCCTTGGTAATCTTTCGAAAACCTTTTGTTTAACAGCTGGTCGTGAATACAACCCCCTTTGCAGACTGAGAAATACTCACAGCACCCCATTTTATCAGGCACCTTTTTCATCTCTCTGCGAAAATCACTAAGATTCTTTGATTCACTTAATATATCGCCCAGGTGGGACTCCATAACATTGCCAAAAATATAGCTAGGATGGCCTATGTATTTATCGCAAGCGCCGATATCTCCGTTTGCCTCCAAGGTGACATACTTACCCATGCAGTCACCTTCAAACAGGCAGTTAAGATCATTTTGCTGGCCTTTCAGACGATCAATCAAGTTCTGCATTCCGGTGACCTTGAATTTATCTCTATGCGGCCACCACTCATCACACACCTCAATCAAAAATTCGACAAACTCTGGATAAGGAAGATATTTCCCAATAACCTTAGTAGAGCCTATATTATTTTCAGGAAGCACATTCAGCAGGTCTATGCCGTGCAACCCCGACTCCAGCATATATTCAACCAACCGTTTTGCACCGAGATTTTTGACTTCTTTATCAACAACCACCAACGCACCAGTCTTTATGCCGGCATCACCCAATTTTTTTATCCCCGCTAAAACTCTTTCGGAAGTAGCTTTCCCCTCTACATCAACTCTACGCGTGTCATTGATTTCAGGCGGGCCATCCAGACTAACGCCGACACCAATTTTGTACGCCTTAATAAACTCAACCCACTCATCAGACAAATCAACGGCATTAGTCTGTATGCCATTTTCAACCTGCTGCCCCACAGATCTGAAGTGTTCTTGCATCCACATCATTTTTATAAAAAACTTTGGATTTAAAAGTGTAACCTCTCCCCCATGCCATACAATATGAATTTTTTTTGCATTTGGTAAGGAAATAATTTCCTTCATCGCCCTTGCCAATATTTTAAAAGACATAACCTGGTTAGGCCCCTCGGCCCACGAACGGCAGTATGTACAACGCAGATTACATAACCTAGTCGCTTTAACAATAACAATAAGAGAACTAGACAGGGCCTTGGCGGACGAAGTGGGCTCTTGACAGACAGCCTCAAAGATTACCTTCTCTCTAGGGCTTAAAATACTATCTACTGGCATCACCCCAAGTTGTTTTATCACATCCGTTTCACCTTCGCTAATCTTCAGCAAAGCAGAAAACTTAATTTTTTCATCTTCAGATAGTGACTCTTTGAAGTCACCAATAACTTTCTCCCAACGTGAAGGATATTTTCCTGAAGCAATTTCTTTAATAGGGATTTTTTTAAGCAAAGAGTCATTATCCATAATGAATATCCTATTTATCGTCCCTTACTGTCAATAATGCCGTTGTTGATTTAGCTAGGAATTCTAGAGCCTAACTTCTCTTTGTTCAACTGTCCTTTCGTACAGAAATTAATATTTTCTATATGTAAGAAAGCCCCATCTATATGACAAACATACAGACACAAAAAACAAACACATTTTTTAAAGAAAATTTTTTAATAGATATTGAATATCATTCAAATATAAGACTACTCACACAGTAACAAATTTTTATCAGTGCCTGGCAATACTATTGTTTGGCGAGCGGCACAAAAAAACACGCCGACAATACTTCGTTTTGTCAGTAAATTTAAAAATAATCACACCGCGTTATAATGATCGTGTCTTCTTTTCCAATGAGAAAGGCATCATTCGTAAGCTCAACAAATCCCATCTAACAATCACATAGTAATATCGCTATCATTTTGATTTCAACATCATCAAGGCGGGTTACATAACTTCGAATTAAAAAAAATAGTTCTGGCAACAGCACATTCATGAGTAAAATAAAAACAAACTTCCACAAAGAAATCATTGCTAACAATATAATATCTTCTTTGCCAATGTTGGTTGTTAGCGAATGCGTTTGAATCGCTTGGACAATTCTGTGACGAAGCCAATACCAAAGCTGGTACCAGTTTTAACGCGCACTACGATGGTGATACAGATGACGCTATCGATGAGCATACTCAGCGATTTTCAAGGGAGTTGTCGCCTAAAATTTAAATTTATGCGGCCTTGTTCTCTTTGCTTTCTGAGTTAACTTTCTCCGGGATTAGATGAATGTTGGTTATTCGGTTCCAGTCTCTGGTTTAACCCGACCAACAGCTGGGATTTTTTGGTTTTTCATGTTCATCAACACGTTTCCGTTTGGCCACCCCAGCGATGAGCAAAAACGAGTCGTGCCAACTACACCTCCTGGGCCATATCCATAACAGTTACCGAATTACCCTGGAGGCCATTGCATACCTCGCCCTGCCAGCATATGAAGATGAATATGATAGACCGTCTGGCCACCATCATGGTTACAGTTCATCACCGTACGGTAACCACCCTCTGCAACCCCTTCCTGTTTAGCAATCGCTTTCACTGCCAGATACATCTGTCCCAACAATGTCGCATGCCGCTCCTCAAGATCATTCAGTGTTGCTATATGTTCCTTTGGAATCACCAGCACATGATGCGGTGCCTGCGGACTAATGTCACGAAAGGCCAGCACATCATCATCTTCGTACACCTTATCTGGTGCAATTTCTCCGCTTATTATTTTGCAAAATAGACATTCACTCATTACTCACTCCTTCAAGGGAATTCATTCATGCTATGATTACAACACCAACTACATAACAACATCGTAACTATTCAGCGAGTAGTCAAAATTAATAGTGGCTGCTCAGCTAACCCATGAAATCTGCCAGTTCAAGGCGAAAAATGTGAGTTTACACGTGTAAATGATCACTTTTTAACGCTGAACGGGTGGAGTTCATGGGTTAGCTGAGTAGTTACACAACATCATACATAACGTTACGGACTCAATCCAAAAGTAAATCTTTTATGACTTATAAACACCTTATCGCTGCAACACTATTACTCGCTACCATAGCGCCGAGTGCCTATGGTCAGCAACTGCCACGCTGGGAGCTAGGCATAGGGGTTGGTGGATTAAACCTGCCAGATTATCGAGGTTCAGATATCTATCGTAATTATGTGATCCCATACCCATACATCACCTATCGCAGTGAACATCTCAACATTGACCGAGGCGGTATTCAGGGACATCTATTTAAAACAGACAAGGTGAAACTTGATCTTAGTTTAGCAGCGGGTATTCCCGTCTCAAGCGGCAGAGGCGGCCCACGTGCAGGGATGCCAGACCTCGACCTAACCGTTGAACTAGGCCCCTCACTTGAATTCAATCTGTGGCAACCGAACCACAAGCGTCAATCACTATCGCTTAAGTTACCCCTACGCTCCGCACACTCTATCGGTGGAGATGGACTCTTCAAACATCGTGGCTGGACTTTTTCTCCCTTTCTTGAATACACCGCTAAAAGCCTCAAACCTGATGACTGGAAAACAAGCATCTCAATAGGCCCACTCTATGCTGACCGCGATTACCACAACTATTTTTATGAAGTTCGGTCAGCGTATGTCACAGCTGCCCGCAGTGAATATAATGCAAGCGGTGGCTACAGTGGTGCGCGTACCACGTTAACAATTAGAAAACATCTCACCGACAAACTCCAACTCGGTGCATTCGCGCGCCTTGATACCCTTAAAAACAGTGCATTTGAAGAGAGCCCACTGGTCTCAACAAAACAGTACCGAGCATTAGGCATCACACTGATCTGGATGCTATCTCAATCCGATGAGATGGTTCACGTCCCATAAGGTGAAGCGCTAGTTCATTGTAGACTCCGGCCTAAACGGCACTTATCAGCGTACGGTGAATAATGCCGTACGGAAATCCAACATACATAAAGACGTGCGCACGACACAGATCTATACACATGTAATTCAACGCGGTGGTAATGCCGTGATTAGTCCGCTAGGCAGCGTGCTATCATAACGCCAGTCAACTGCCACGAGGGCATTGGTAGGCACATGCCCCGTAAAATCACTCCCACTCGATGGTGGCAGGTGGTTTACTTGAGATATCATAAGTAACACGCGAGATGCCTGAGACCTCATTAATGATACGGCTAGAGACAATCTCCAGTAGCTCATACGGCAGGTGCGCCCAGCGTGCGGTCATAAAATCGACGGTCTCGACCGCGCGTACTGCAACCACATATTCATAGCGACGCTGGTCACCCACCACACCGACTGACTTCACTGGCAGGAAGACGGTGAACGCCTGGCTTACCTTTTGATAAAAATCATGGTTATGCAGCTCTTCGATGAAGATCGCATCGGCACGGCGCAGCAGATCCGCATATTCTTTTTTCACCTCGCCCAAAATGCGCACGCCCAGGCCAGGCCCTGGAAAAGGATGACGGTAGACCATCTCATGCGCCAGTCCAAGTTCTACACCAAGGTGGCGTACTTCATCTTTGAACAGTTCACGCAGTGGCTCAACCAGCTTCAGCTTCATGTTTTCTGGCAGACCACCGACGTTATGGTGCGACTTAATCACATGCGCCTTGCCACTCTTGACGCCAGCTGATTCAATCACGTCCGGGTAGATAGTACCCTGCGCCAGCCACTTCACATTTTTAAGCTTCTCTGCCTCTTCTTCAAAGACCTCGATAAAGAGATTACCGATGATTTTACGTTTTTTCTCTGGATCATTTTCCCCTTCAAGGGCTGACAAAAAACGCGCTTCAGCATCGACACGAATCACCTTCACCCCCATGTGCTCGGCGAAGTTAAGGCGCAACAGGCCGTTATCAACAAAGACGCAAGTTAAATGATCACCAATCGCTTTATGTAACAGTGCGGCCACTACCGATGAATCAACGCCACCGGAAAGGCCTAATAAAACTTCATCGGTACCCACCTGTTCACGTACTGTCTGAATACTGTCTTCAATGATATTCTCAGCAGTCCACAACTGCTCACAACCACAGATGAAATGAACAAAGCGATCGATGATACGCTTGCCCTGATGGGTATGGGTCACTTCGGGGTGAAATTGCAACCCATAATAACCACGCGACTCATCGGCGATACCGGCAATCGGTGCGCTCTCCGTACTGGCAATCACTTTAAAACCTTCGGGCAGTTTGCTAACACGGTCACCATGGCTCATCCACACATCAAGGATACCGTAACCTTCCACTGTGGTGTGGTCTTCGATATCCAGTAGCAGTTGTGAATGGCCGCGCGCGCGTACCTGCGCATGGCCATACTCATGGTGGTCGGCACTCTCGACTTCGCCGCCCATCTGCGCTGCCATGGTCTGCATGCCGTAGCAGATACCGAGCACAGGCACTTCCATCTGAAACACGACATCCGATGCACGCGAAGCATCACCGCCACTGGCGACTGATTCCGGGCCACCGGAGAGGATAATTCCTTTCGGGTTGAAGTCACGCATAGCCTGCTCATCCATGTCCCATGCATGCAGCTCACAGTAGACACCTGCCTCACGCACACGGCGTGCAATTAGCTGGCTATACTGCGAACCAAAGTCGAGGATCAGGATGCGGTCAGAATGGATGTTATGGTCAGTCACGGCGGTATGGTCTTCTTTATTTTAAATTAAGTAGCGAAAAATAACGTCACTATTTCTTGGCAAAACTGTCGTTACATTTAGTTTGCTAAATATCACCCCGGCGCAGGCCGGGGTCCAGCGTTATCATCCCGGCCTTTGTCTCAAGGAGCGCTTCCTAATGGGCGCTCTGGTACGGTACCCTCTAATAGCCTAATCGATACGGTAGTTCGGAGCTTCTTTGGTAATAGTAACGTCATGTACATGACTCTCTTTCATACCTGCCCCTGTCACACGTACAAAACGCGGCTTGCTTCGCATCTCTTCGATATCAGCACAACCAGTGTAACCCATGCTGGCACGCACGCCGCCCAATAGCTGATGCACAATCGCCACCATACTGCCTTTGTATACCACTCGCCCTTCAATCCCTTCAGGCACCAGCTTTTCAACCTGATTACCTTCCTGAAAGTAACGGTCACTCGAACCGTGTGCCGCAGCCATCGCGCCCAGCGAGCCCATACCGCGATAAGATTTATAAGAACGCCCTTGAAAGAGTTCAACCTCACCCGGTGACTCTTCGGTACCGGCAAACATACTACCAATCATGATTGCGTGCGCACCAGCGACCAGTGCCTTGGCCAGGTCACCTGAAAAACGAATCCCGCCATCAGCAATCAATGGCACACCGGTTCCTTCTAACGCCTTGGCTACATTGGCAATCGCGGTGACCTGCGGCACACCCACACCCGTCACAATACGAGTAGTACAAATTGAACCCGGCCCGATACCAACTTTGACACCATCTGCACCGGCATCAACCAGCGCCGTTGCCGCTTCGCCAGTACCGACATTACCGCCGATCAGCTGCAGATCAGGGAAATTCTTTTTCACCCAGCTAACACGATCTAACACCTTTTGTGAATGGCCATGAGCGGTATCCACAATCAGCACATCAACACCCGCCTTCACCAGCTCTTCGATACGGCCATCGACTTCAGTACCGACCGCCGCACCCACACGCAGATGGCCCACATCATCTTTACAGGCGTTAGGGAAGTCTGTCGATTTTTGAATATCTTTAACGGTGACCAGCCCTTTCAGGTGAAAGCTATCGTTGATCACCAGCACTTTTTCAATACGATGTTTGTGCAGCAGTGACAACACCTCATCACGCTCGGCACCCTCTTTCACCGTTATCAGACGTTCTTTGGGGGTCATGATGCTAGAAACCGGGTTATCTAGTTGTGTCTCGAAACGCAGGTCACGTCCGGTGACGATGCCCACCAGTTCATCTCCATCAACCACCGGCACACCTGAAATCTTGTTGGCGCGAGTGATGCCCATCACCTCACGAATAGAAATGGTTGGCGGTACGATGATCGGATCTTTGATCACGCCACTCTCATATTTTTTAACCGCGCGCACTTCGTCGGCCTGCTGCTCTGCCGTCATATTCTTATGGATGATACCGATGCCACCTTCCTGTGCCAGTGCAATCGCCAGGCGTGCCTCGGTGACGGTATCCATCGCCGATGAGATCAACGGGATGTTGAGCGTAATTTCACGCGTCAGGCGGGTCTTGAGATCAACATCTCTGGGCAACACGGTGGAATGATCTGGCAATAACAGCACATCATCAAACATCATCAAAGGTGAATGCTTCCTGAGCAATTCTCATACTATATAGACCCCTATACAAAAACTAGCCGGGTATTATAGAGAGTGCAGCCCCTGCGGACAACTGCTAATATCGACAAATACCTTTCAATAAACCGGTGGATTCTCTATTTTGTTCAAGGTGTTATCATAAGA
>QIJH01000199.1 GCA_003232725.1 Chromatiaceae bacterium
GAACGGGAAAAATTAATATTCGTCTGAAACTGCTCATTAATTTTTAAGTTTTGCTCCAGACCGACTATTTTGGCCGCTGCGGCAGGATCATCAGCCGGACTCAAGATACGCTTTTGCGTCGACAGTTGCTGTTGTGTTCTCAGTAGCTCCGCTTGCTGCGCCAACATGCGGTTTAAGCCGCTTAACTGTATCTGCCCCGTCGATATACGCATATTTACCTGCCGATGCTATTTAGCAATGTTTGAAACATGGAATCTGCCGCCGAAATAAGCTGAGCCGCGGCCTGGAAGGCCTGCTGATACTGCATCAAGTTGGCCGCCTCTTCATCCAGGTTAACCCCCGCAATAGAGGCGCGCTCTTCAAGGTTTGCCTGCAAAATGCTATTGTTAGCCTTACTACTAATATTGGACTGATATGTTTGCGAAGCCACGTCCGCGACCATTGTACCAAAGGCATCTTCAAAACTGGCAGTACCCCCCTCAAGTGACAGGTTTGTTTGCAATGCAGCCAACAATAAGGCATTACGGTTATCACTCACGCCACTGCTGTTATGCACAATACTAAAATTATCACCACTGTTCACTGCGCCACTAACAGTAGCCTCAATCCCATTAAAGGTAATCGGATCACCCGAGGTGTAGGTGCCGCTGGCCTCTGTATTTCCGCTACTATCGAGTACAATATAGCTATCAGCAGCGCCACCATAAGTCACCGTGTTTGATGGTGCTGCACCTGTTAACGCCGCACCAAAATAGCCAGTAACCGCATCAGCCGCATCCATCGCCGTCGGCCCTGTATCAAGCAACGCCTCTGTTACCGTAAAAGGCAGCGCACTGCTCGGATCTTGTGCCATATAAAGCGTACCACTGACACCATCCACATACGCCCTTACACCGGTAGTCGCCGTGCTAAGATTGATCTGAGTAGCTAACGCATCCTGATCAGCCAATAACGGATCACCTTCATTTTGTGTATAGACCGCAGTGCCATTAATCATTAAACGATACTGAAGTGCATTCGCTGTTCCAGCATCATCAGTAATGACACCAATGGTTGCCCCATCTGCAACACCACTGGTGGTATCGGCCATCACCACAGAATAAGAATCGGCAATATAAGCGCTTGGATCGGTCACCCTGCCCGAATCTATCGAACCACTGCCCGTATTATCCAATGAGCGTGTTGCACGTACAGGAACAGCCATTGCAATATTTTTAGGGTCTGTAATCTCTAGCCCCATATCTTGCGCGGCATTGCGCACCGGTCTAATCAAAAAACTATCGCCATCCGCAATTGTACCAACCATTAAATCCAGCGTGATGCCATCAACTGTTTCACTACTCCCCGGAAAAGAGGTCAACATCACAGCACGGTTACTATCAAGATTGGTTAAACTATAATTTGTGCCTATTCGGTCTAGCCGATAGTTACTGCCGGTCAATTGGCTGACATCCGTGACACTCACATTAATTTGAGAAGCGGCACTCGAATTATTCTGGTTTCCCAGAATTTCCGGCGTGTTTTCTCCCAATGAATTAAAATAGTCACCGCCCAATGCGCCGTTAAGATCAACACCCAGTCTATGCTGTTGATTAAAGACTTCTGCCAGTCCCATTGCAATACGACCCAGGCTATCTTGTGCAGAATCAAGCAACTCCGACCTGAAATTCAATAATCCGCCCAGAGATCCACCCCTGAGTTGGGCCGAAAGTTCAACAGCACCTGCCCCAGCTGCAAAACCAATTTCTAGTTGCTCGGGATCATAGGCATTATTCATCGATAACAGGTCACGAGATTCAAACCCAACGACCACCGCCTGACCTGTTCCAATGAAGACATTAAGCCCACCATTACCATCTTCCACCGTTGAAACTGAGATATTCCTTGAAAGTTCTAATATCAATTGATCACGCTTATCCAGCAGATCATTAGGAGAGTTACCGTTACCGGATGAAATCGCACTTGAAATTTCTCGATTGATATTTCCGATCGCAGTCGTTAAACCATTGATCTCCGCAATTTCTGTCTGAATCGTTTGATTAAGGCTTTCTCGTGTATCCGACAGTCCCTGGTTAAAACGTTGAAAACGCGCCACCAATGTTTCACTATCACTCAGCAATACTTGGCGGGCAACGTTATCACCAGGTGATTCTGAAACTAACTGCACTGAATTAAAAAATGCTTGCATGCTAGGCATCAAGCCTGCATCAGCATCAACCAACAAGTTATTAACACGACTTGCCAGCTTATTAAATTCACTGGCCTGCTCACTAGACGAGGTACTGGAACGTAACTGAGAGGTCACAAAGGCATCAAAGCTGCGCTCAATTGAACTGATTGTTACCCCGTTGCCAACAAAGCCATAACCAGTAGCATCTGGGGTTCGAGTGGCAAACTCAACACGTTGTCGACTATACCCTTCAGTGTTAACGTTACTGATATTATTGGCGGTGGTAGCTAACGCACGCTGTGCCGCTAGCAGGCCTGAAACCCCTGACGCCAATATCCCGCCCGCCATCTCAAACCTCCCAAAATGCGCATTTCATCGCATTCTGAAATCTGAGTTTTAATACTAAATCATTCATCATCAACCCTTCCTATATTAGCGGCTGGTAGCCTGATTCCTGAACCGCTTCTGGCTTCTGTTGAATCACGCTAGACTCCATTATCTTACTGATTTTTGAAGCATATTTTGGATCTGTCGCGTAACCAGCCTGCTGTAGACCTGCCAGATATTGCTGAGGAATAGCCACCATCGACAAGGCATTTTCATAACGCGGATTTGACTGAATAAAATTGGCATAATCATTAAAGCTCTCCTCATAAGAGCCATATGCACGAAACATATGAACCTCTTTTCTGGCAACACCGTTCTCATACTCAATAGTCGGTACGGCGACCCGTTCGCCCTGCCAACGGTTATCCGCTTTAATCCCAAACATGTTATGACTATTGTTGCCATTGGGATCTTGAATGATCGCCTTACCCCATCCTGTCTCAAGTGCCGACTGAGAAATCAGTACATCGGGTGAAACACCTAATTTTTCTGCTGCGCCTTCAGCTGCAGGTCTCATGCGCTCAACAAATTCACGTGGTGACTCAATGCGCTCAGATCGGTATTCAATCTCTGTCACGCCAGACGTCGCATCAACAGCATTGTGAGCTGGCATCCGTTCAGGCAAAGGATTGAATTTCATCTCACCATCAAGCGCAGTCGAAGCACCACCCGCTGTACCACCCAGCTGGCGAATCAACATCTCTTTTAAGCCAATACCTCGCCCTTCTGACATGGTCAGTGAGAGCTGCTTATCGAACATTTCACGGTACATCTTGCTCTGGTCATTGTCGAACAAGCCGCCATCAGTAGGGGCTGCATCTCGCATGCTCTTTAGCATCATCTGGGTAAAGATTGATTCAAATTGACGCGCCACCTGCTCAATCGACTCATTCGAAGTTTCATTGCGCACATCCGCCTTTAACTGGGACAGGCCATGAAAATCAGTATAAACAGATGAGGTTGCAGTCATAATGTTATTACGCCAGTCCCTTTTAAATCACAATCAGTTCGGCACGCAATGCACCCGCTTCTTTCAATGCCTCAAGGATCGCGATCAAATCACCCGGCGCTGCACCAACCTGATTCACCGCCTGCACAATTTCATTTAATGAAATACCAGGGTTAAACATAAACATACGATTAGTCTCCTGGCTAATTTCTATATCAGAGGCTGGCACCACTACCGTAGCGCCACCAGAAAGCGGTCCGGTGGGTTGACTAACTGCAGTTTGTTCAGCAATCGTGACTGTCAGGCTACCATGTGCAACCGCAGCGGAAGTCACCCTGACATGCCGTCCAATCACAACCGTACCCGTGCGAGAATTCACAATAATTCTGGCCGAGGCCTCACCGGGTTCTAACGTAATATTCTCAACAATTGATAAAAACATCACACGCTGCGAAAGTGATTTAGGCGCATTCACTTTAATCGATGATGCATCAACTGGATAAGCAGTGCCCATGCCAATCGCACTATTTATCGCTTCAGCAACACGTTTTGAAGTGGTGAAATCAGGGCCATGAAGATTCAATACAATGCTATCCTCTGCACCAAAAGGTGTCGGTGCCGCACGTTCTACCGTCGCGCCACCTGGAATTCTGCCCACACTGGGTACATTAACGGTAATCCTGGAGCCGTCACTGCCACCCGCACCAAAACCACCTACCACCAGGTTGCCTTGCGCAATGGCGTAAATTTTGCCATCTGCACCTTTTAATGGCGCCATTAACAGGCTACCACCACGCAGGCTTTTAGAATTACCCAGTGATGACACAGTGACATCGAGCAACTGCCCCGGCTTTGCAAATGCGGGCAGATTCGTGTGTAGTGACACTGCAGCAACATTCTTTAACTGTGGATTGCTACCCGGTGGCAGGGTAATACCAAACTGAGCCAACATACTTAGCATGCTTTGAATGGTAAATGGGGTCTGACTGGTTTGATCACCCGTTCCGTCCAGGCCCACTACCAGACCATAGCCAACCAGTTGATTTGAGCGCACACCGGCTACATTCGCAATATCTTTGATTCGTTCTGCCTGCGCAGCACCCGCCATAAAAACAGTCGCAAACAGAAAGGGAGTTAATAGCCATTTTTTATTCATTACATAAATTCCTTCTAGTGCTAAAGATGGTTTGCATATCTTAGAAAGGCCACCAAATACTGTTAAACATCTTAGCCAACCACCCCATGTCATTGGCACTGGCAACAACCCCGTCACCGCCATAAGAGATCTCAGCATTCGCCACTTGTGTTGAGGAAATAGTGTTATTTGAACGAATATCAACCGGACGAATAATCCCTTTGATGCGCACATACTCATCACCCTGATTGATGCTGATATTCTTTTCACCTTCGATCCGAAGATAACCATTCGGTAGCACCGCCGTTACCAACGCAGTAACACTACCGGTTAGCTGATTACTTTGCGCACTGTCCCCTTCACCTGAAAAAGATTTATTTGAGTCTAATGAAGATGCAAGCGTCATCGGGCGGTTACTCAGTAGCGTGCTATTGATCACGCCCGGCAATCCCAATAAAACAGGATTAGTAATATCAACATTATTATCTTTTGATGTGCTGGTACTGGCAGAGGTGGTGGCATTGGTCTGTTCTGACAGCACGATGGTGATCATATCACCCACGTTACGCGCTTTAATATCCTCGTACAGTGCCATCCCTTGAGCTGGCTGAAAGATTGAGCCATTATCGATTCGCTGTGGTGCAGACATCGCAAAGATCTCTTCTGCCGTGGCGATCTTGTCTTTTGGCGCTGAGGCACATCCGGCTAATAACAGTACTACCATCACACCTGCCATCAATTTAGTATTTTCAGCGTTCATATACATCACCTTTTCATTCAAACCATCTATCGCGTCAGATCAAAGATTGTTGTTAATAAATTGCAACATACGATCAGATGCGGAGATCGCCTTTGAATTCATTTCATACGCGCGCTGCGCTTCAATCATACCGACCAACTCCTCCACCACATTGACATTTGATGTCTCCAGTGTGCCCTGCGATAAAGAGCCAATTCCGGTAATACCCGGTGTACCTGTTTGCGGTGAGCCGCTCGAAGCTGACTCCAGCAACAAGTTCTGCCCCATTGGCTGCAATCCTGTCGGGTTAATAAAATCAGCCAGCTGGATGTTGCCAACATTAGTGGGCGCAGCGTTACCCTGCTGAACCACGCTAACGCTGCCGTCAGCACCAATGCTAATGCTCAATGAATTCTCTGGAATGGTAATCGCAGGCTGTAATACATTGCCGCTTGCGGTCACAATTTGTCCCTGCGCATCCAGGTGAAAAGAACCATCCCTGGTATACGCTTGCGTTCCATCTGGCAGTTGAATCTGAAAAAAACCACGCCCTTGAATACCAAGATCTAACGGGCTTTTAGTTTCAACACTGTTACCTTGTGTAAAGAGTTTCTCTGTCGCCACGGTGCGCACACCGGTACCCAACATCAAACCAGTCGGAAGCTGTGTATCCTGAGAAGACTGCGAGCCTACCTGGCGTACGTTCTGATAGAGCAAGTCTTCAAAAACTGCCCTACCGCGCTTAAAACCAGTGGTGTTAACGTTCGCAAGATTATTGGCAATCACCGACATCCGCGTCTGCTGTGCATCCAATCCTGTCTTCGCTATCCAAAGTGCCTGACTTGTCATAACATCATCCTCTTTAATCTCTGAATTCGTTGCCGTCTACTAACTCATACGCAATAACTGTGCCGACGCTTTGTCATTATCTTCCGCAGACTTCATCATTTTCACATTCATCTCAAATTGTCTTGATAGCGCAATCATCCCGACCATCGAATCAATCGCATTCACATTACTGCTTTCCAGCATGCCGGATGACAACGTCACTACAGCATCCGCCACGCTAATAGAACCATCATTAAGTCGCATCACACCATCATTGCCTTTCTGCATCGTAGCGGGATCAGGATTAACCATTTTTATCCGGTCAACCACCACCAACGTAGAAGCTGCCTGCCCAACCGGGCGTGCTGAGACCGTGCCATCTGACGCGATCTCAATCTTTTCCGAAGGCGGAATAATAATGGGCAGACCACTATTGCCTAATACCGGCTGACCACGATCAGTCTCAAGCTGACCACTAGCAGTAATACGAAAATTACCGGCACGGGTAAAACCTTCGTTGCCATCTTTCGCCTGTATCGCAAACCAGCCATCACCGTTAATGGCGACATCTAATTCACGCCCTGTCGTCAACATTGCACCCTGAGAGAGGTTGATACCATTTTCTTGCGCAACACTATAAACACGGCTATCGTACCCTGCACCCTCTAAAGGCACACTCTGAAAAGCCGCTAGATCCGCGCGAAAACCAGTAGTGTTCACGTTTGCCAGGTTATTTGCATTCAGCGCCTGCGCCTTCATTGTGTGGCTGGCGCTAGACATCGCAAGATAGAGCATACGGTCCATTGGTGGTCTCCTAAGTGATCAATAGTGAATTAACGGATATTGATAATTGCCTGAGTAATGGTGTCTGCGGTTGAGATCACCTGCGCATTCGCCTGAAAATTACGCTGCGCGGTAATCATGCCAACCAGCTGCTCGGTGAGATCCACATTCGAACCCTCTAGTGCTCCTGATTGCACCAGCCCTAAACCCGATGAACCCGGCTGAGCGATAACCGCCTGACCCGACTCAAACGACTCCGCCCAAGTGGTATCACCTAACTGGCGCAGCCCTTGTGGATTGGTAAAATTAGCCAGTCGAACCTGCCCCAGAATTTGCGTTTGGCCATTTGTAAATCGTGACAGCACAATGCCAGTATCACTGATATCGATGCCACTCAGCTGACCCGTTGAAAAACCATCCTGTGTGAGTGATGAAATACTAAAAGAACTACCAAACTGAGTGACACCTGAGATATCAACACTCATGGTAATCTGTGCTGCACCGCCACCCGGATTAAATGATATGGCGGGTAGATTAGGGCTTGGTGACTGCAACTGCCCTGAAGTATCAAACTGAACTGTCTGTCCCGGCTGGCCAACAGCCGCATCGACTCGATTACCTTCTCTAAAGGTAAATACCTCCCATTGGTTTGCCTGTGTCGACTTTCGATAGTACTGCGTCAAGAGGTGTGGTGTGCCCTGAGAATCAAAGATCGTCATGGAGGTTGAATGGCTATAGGTCGTTGCATCATTTTCGCTAAAGGGTACTTGTGCGGCACCATTGTTCACCGTAGAAGCTGTACCGGCTGAAGTATCACCATCGGCAGCAGCCGCCAGCAGTGTGATGGCGGAAATATTAGTAGCGACAATAATCGGATCTTGCGCACCGCTGCCCGTTTGAGGTACCCAGCCAAAGTCAACCGAGCTTGGAGATGGATTAGCACCGCTTGTATCTATCGGTGAAGAACCAGGAAAAGTATTGCCTGAAACATTGTCACGCAGAGTAGCCGTCCAGGTATTAGCTGCCGTGTGGATATATTCAATCTGCACTGAGCGCTCAATACCATAATTATCGCGCATATTAAATGGCGTACCGATAATAGTAGAACCTACGGCCGGCGCTATTGGCGCATCTTCATCAAGAATCGTTGTAGCAGGCACGGTTAAACTCGAGGATGGAGTTGCACCTGGCACAGGTAACGATGAATTCAGGTTCAATGCAATCTCTGCCGTCGAAGTCGCTTGCGGTTCAATGTTATCAAAATTCAATTGCAAGTCACCGGTGGTATTGGTCAGATTGCCATTCGAGTCGGCAATATCACCCTGCAGGACCTGCCCCTGACTATTGGCAATAAAGCCATTGCGATCCACACCAAAGGCACCCGCGCGGGTATAAACACTCACACCACTATCATTAAGTACAAACATCCCCTGTCCACTCACCGCCAGATCAAGGTTATTATCGGTAAAACCAATATTGCCCTGTGAAAACTGCTGTGTCACCGATGAAAGCTTTACACCACTACCAATAGCATTGGCTCCCGACCCCAGGTTCGATGAGGCAAAGATATCAGCAAACTCTGCACGAGCCTTTTTAAAACCCGTGGTGCTGGCATTGGCCACATTGTTACCGATAACACGAAGCTCTGATGATGCAGCGTTTAGCCCACTTAAGGCGATACGAAATGGCATATTACTTCTCCTCTACTTAAATTCAATTAAAGTACTTGTTTAATGCCAGACATTGGCACCGAGCGATCACTGGCAAGATCAAGCGTGATGCCTCCACTTCCTAATGTGACACTCTCCACTCTCTCAGCCAGTAACGTACCCAGCTCAATACTTTCATTACTGGTGGTTGCAATAGCCTTAATGGTGTAATCACCTTTAGGCATTAATTCACCCGCTTCATTACGTCCATCCCATGAAAAATCAACCACGCCGGCATCTCTAGTCCCCATATTCATAGTTTTCACAACTTGCCCGCTATCATCTATCACATTAATGAGTAATTGATTGGTTGCATCCGGCACCGCGACCTTTCCAACCACGGGATCTGCGCCGTTAAACACCGCTTCACCCGAAGGAATCATCACCGTACGTCCCACCATGGTGGATGCCTGCAAGGCCTGGTTAGATTGCAATGCCGTCGCGACCTGGCTAAATGAATTTTGTAAATCCTGAATCCCGGCAACGCTGCTAAACTGCGCAATCTGAGTGAAAAATTCGCCGCTTTCCATTGGTTTGGTCGGATCCTGATTATTCATTTGGGCAGTCATCAGCGTTAAAAACCCCTCCTGGCCAATCTTGTCGCCAGCGGATGCCGCTGGCCGCTGTGAAATATTCAGATTATCCAGTACACTCTGTTCTATTGCTGACATGTTAAATCTCCAAAATCACGCGAAAAGGGTTATTGGCCAAGCCTTAAAGTGCTCATTAACATCTCTTTTGAGGTGTTCATCACCTGAACATTATTTTGATATGAACGAGAAGCGGAAATCATATTGGCCATCTCCTCCATTGCATTGACATTAGAGCGGTAGATATAGCCTTCTTTATCTGCCATCGGATTACCCGGTGAATATTGTTTCATCACCGCGGCTTCACTTTTAACTACATCCGCCACGGTTACCCCTTGCACTTCGCCGGTAAAATTATTCAGCACCGTTTCAAAAACGGGCTGACGGGCACGATAAGCATCCGCCTCGCTACTGCTAACGCTCTCTGCATTAGCAAGATTACTCGCGGTGGTATTGAGCCTGATTGACTGCGCATTCATCGCAGAACTGGATATATTAAAGACACTCATGAGTGACATGATTACTCTCCTTTAAGCGCGGTCATCAGACCTTTAATTCGTCCATTCAGGAAGCTGAATGACGCCTGATATTCCACCGTATTTTTGGCAAATGCAGCTTGCTCAATTTGCGCATTGACAGTGTTGCCATCAAGTGAGGGTTGCAGTGGAATTCGATACAACAGTGGTGCAACAGGCGTACTGCTACCGGATGATGAGAGATGGCCGGCCTGAGTACGCGTCATTGTAGAGGCACCATTTACTTGCTGCACCTGCTTCATCGCGGCCTGAAAATCGATGTCTTTAGCCTTGTAATTTGGCGTATCAACATTAGCAATATTTGCAGCCAATTGGGCCGTACGCTGAGCACGCAATTTAAGTGCGTCTGCGTGAATTCCAAATGCATTGTCCAGATTAAATGCCACAACCTTGCTCCTGTTTATTTCGCTTTCTCACGATACAAAGCAATGCGCATGCCAAAGACAATTAAAAGTATTAATTCAACTAGTTACATAATAATCAACAGATTAAGAATAGACAGAAAAGGCAATATATTGCAGTAGGCGGCAAGCTTTGTTAGCCAAGCTCGACGATAGAAATCGGCTATTTTAACTGATATACCAAACCACTTTTTAAGCGTACTACATCAAAGCTTTCGGTATAATTTGCGATAGACTCTGCACCACCGAGTATAAGATAGCCTTTTGGATTTAAAGTGCTGGCAATGCGAGCAAGAATATTTTTTTTAGTCTCAACAGAAAAATAGATCAGTACATTACGACAAAAGATAACATCAAACGTACCTAATGATGCATAGCTGGTCAGTAAATTAAATTCGCGAAAAGTGATTCTTTTTTTGATCTCATCATTTATTTTCCAGGACTCACCATCTAGCTCAAAGTGATGATTGATACGGGCCAGAGACATCCCTCTATCAAGCGACATTTTATGGAAAACACCTTCTTTGGCATTGTTCAATATCGCCTGAGATATATCAGTCGCAACAATATTAACTGGTTTGAGTGTACTCTGCTTATGCCTTAAAAACTCCTCTACCATAATACTAATAGAATAAGCTTCCTGACCAGATGATGAGGCAGCTGACCAGATACGTAACGATTTATTTTCAGTAATCGCTTGCGGTAATAACGCTTCGGTAAGAAATTCATACGGATAACTATCACGAAACCAGGATGTCTCATTGGTGGTCATCGCATCAACAACAGCAGTGTAAATTGGCGAGCCTGGTCTATTTTTCAGATGACTCACTAATTCGGCAAGTGATTCAATACCATGCTCATCCATTAAGTTATCAAGACGACTACTCACCAGGTACTGCTTATTTCCACCTAAAACGATGCCACAGATCGTTACTAAAAGCTGGCAAAAATCATCATACCCCTGCTGATCAGTAAGTTTTTTAGTGAAAAAGTCGCCTGGCATTGTTTATTGCTCCTTGTAAAACATAACTAATACAACCTGAATCAGCATCGCGCCTTCTTTCCAGGAAGAATTTTGCAAGGTTACTACAGCCATTCATGCAGCCGTATCATGCGCATCAGAAAATCGTTTTATTTGTCCAAGCACCGCCGCACCTAAGATATCAGGATCATATTTTGAAATAAATTCATTAGCACCAACCTTCTCAACCATTGCGGTATTAAATACCCCGCTCAATGAGGTATGTAGCATGATATAGAGTGGCGCGAGACGTGCGTCCTTTCTAATCTCAGTCGTTAATGTGTAACCATCCATTTCAGGCATTTCCACATCTGAAATCACCATCATAAGATGGTGCTCTATTTTATCAGGCTCATTGTCAGCCCATCTCTGGAGCAGGTCTAACCCTTCACGACCATTTTTTGCCACCACTGAGGCAACGCCAAGCTGATCTAGCGTGCGCTGAATTTGTTTACGTGCAACTGCAGAGTCATCAACCACCAACATAAATCTTTCAGTCAGGTTAAAACAGCTACCTTCTTCAATTTTATCTTGAGATACATCCATCCGCATACCGATCACATCAGCCAGGACCTTCTCTACATCGATAATCTCGACAAATTCATCATCAACAGAGGTAATTGCCGTCAGATAGCAGGCAGATCCCATCATTTTCGGTGGCGGTTTAATCTCCTCCCAGTTCATGTTGACGATTCGATCCATTCCACTCACTAAAAAACCTTGAATAACACGGTTATATTCAGCAACCACTAAAAAGCAATCTTTTTCATCTGCTAGCGGTCGTTTACCTATCGCCATCGCCAGATCAATCACAGACAGCGTCTTGCCTCGAATATTCACAATTCCCCTGACAATTGGATTAGCGTTTGGCAACTTAGTCAAAGGCGGACACTGAATCACCTCCTGTACCTTAAAAACATTAATCCCATAGCGCTGCTTACCACCTAGGCGAAACATCAAAATTTCGAGTCGGTTATACCCCGCTAGTTGGGTATGTTGATTAACATCATCGAGCAGGCTACTCATCAGTTTCTCCATTTAAGGCATCATTTATATTTTGGATATCGTCCTGCCGACGCTGAACCTTAACAGCTCAAAGTAAACCAGATGGCATGGCATAATAATTGCTAAAAACAAACAACAACCCCAATAATGGCGTTCACCACAATGAATAAAAAAATGACAAAAACAATCGCTGCATTAGTTTGCACAAGCCTCATGTTATTACATGCAACACCATCATTTTCCCAAAATTTTCAATCACATGAATCAATCAAATCAAGTGCCGAAAAATTCTTAATGGGAAAACTGGCCAACAGCTCTCGTGGCGAAATTGAGATTAACGTAACCACTAGTCGGCTCGACCCGCGCCTTAGATTGCGGCAATGTAAGCGATCACTAGAACCATTTTTGCCGACAGGGGCAAATCTTAACGGCAATACAAGTGTTGGCATTCGTTGCCAGGACAACAAACCATGGTCTCTCTATGTTTCAGCAAAAATCATCAAATATGCAGCGGTATTTGTGACCTCACGCTTCCTACCACGTGGCACACAGCTAACAGCCAGTGATTTCTTACTTGAAAAACATGACATCAGCAACCGATCCATCGGCTACATCACTGATATTAGCGCCATTGAAGGGAAAATATTACGCCGCCCATTGCGCCATAACAGCATCATTCCGCCCAACGCACTGGCTGAAGCGATGCTGATTAAAAGGGGTGACAATGTCACCATATTAGCTCAGAACACAAGCGTAAAGGTTCATATGAAGGGCAAAGCCCTCAAAAATGGCTCAAAAGGTGAAATCATTCGTGTTCGGAACCTCAGTTCCAAGCGAATAATTGAAGGAAAGGTACTCTCCGAAGGGGTTGTTGGTGTCCGCTTATAAATTACATTTGGCACGAGCGGGGTTTCTTAAGCGAGCTTCCTTGCAGGCCGATATTAGTCACATGAGGTTTTAAGTTATGCCAATCGAAATTATTAATTTACCAACAGCACAACGCGCCAACGCCACCACAGGCACCAATGAAGGGGCAGCAACAGGGCGAGCTCAAGCTAACACCCCCTCTTCAAATCGACCTGAGAATGAAACTGACAACACCTCTAATATCGACACAGTCACATTCACTGAAACTGCGACACAATTGCAAGCAATCGCAACTGAAATTGAAGATATCCCCGTAGTAGACATGGCACGCGTCGAAGCGATTCAATATCGTCTTGAAAGTGGTAAATTCGAGATTGATAGCCAACAGCTGGCAGGCAATATATTGCGCCTTGAAAGACAACTATTTTAACTGAAACAATTAAGGAAAAGGTATCACTGCGATGAAGAGCAATAACCAATCATTCAAAGAAAACTTAATCAATGAAGAACTGAGAGGCGCTAGCGAGTTGCTTTCTTTACTCAAGAAAGAACATCTAGCACTTTCTAACCCGAAAACAAGCGCAGCAGAAATTTTCAGCCTTGCCAGACAAAAAGAGCATAAAATAAGCACTTTAGAGCAAGCGAGCCAGAATAGAATGGCACAACTCTCCTCCAGCGACCCTGAGCTACTCACTCCACCGCTTAAATCTCAATGGCAGCAACTACAAGTACTGGCACACGATTGTCAGCAACAAAACCAGATTAATGGCATCATTATCCATTCGACAAAGAATTTCATCGAACAGGCTAGCGCCATCCTTATAGGAAAGGGTCCCACGATAGAGCTCCAATACGGTCGTTCAGGTAAAACCGTCAAGCAAAGTCAAACACGCACGATCGCTAAAGCCTAAATATTCATGCGACACAGATAAGTAAGCCTCAAACCCACTACCTTATTCCCCAAGCATATCAATAAGCCTTAAAGATAGCCTTCAAACTGTCGACACAGACTCAGTCAGAACTGCCTCCTTATGCAATTTCAGACCACGAATATCACGGACTTGACATTCGTTAAAGTTTTAGATTTGACTGACGATATCTGGATTGAAGTAACAACCAAATATTGTCGCATGATCACCAAGGACGAAAAATCAATGGCTAAAAATACCAAAAAAAATAAGTCTACACAACAAGATAACGTGATTGACTGCGGCGACCTGCTAGATATTTCGATGGTCAATGAGATCAATCAAAAGCTAAAAGACTCCCTTAGCTCCGGCTATGACATCTCCATTAACATATCAAACATAGAACGCATTGACACAGCAGGTGCTCAAATGTTGTGTGCATTTTATCAAGATGCGAAGTCAAAAAAAATCAAATGTGAATGGACTACCCCGTCAGATATATTTTCAAAATCAATAGAACAATTAGGCCTTAGTGAACATCTTGGGATTTCAGCCAGCCGTTAGTCAAGTATTAAGACCTTATTTTAAGTATCAAAATGTGTGAAGGAGATTAAATTATGGCAAGTATTCTAGCAGTGGACGATTCGGCATCAATGCGTCAAATGGTCTCTTTTGCGTTAAAGAATGCAGGGCATGATGTCGTAGAAGCTATTGATGGCGTTGATGGCCTGAAAGCAGCTCAGGCAAATAAAGTAAACCTGGTAATCACAGACGTCAATATGCCTAACATGGATGGTATTGCGCTAATCAGAGAATTACGTAATCTTCCCGATTACAAATTCACTCCAATATTAATGCTCACAACTGAATCTGCTCCTCATAAAAAACAGGAGGGGAAAGATGCTGGTGCCACTGGCTGGATTGTTAAGCCATTTGACCCGGATCAACTACTGGCAACCATCAATAAAGTGCTGGGGTGATCTGAAATGACAATAGACATTACACAGTTTCACGAGACTTTCTTTGAAGAGAGCTTCGAAGGACTAGACATCATGGAATCGGGGTTATTAAACCTGGATATTGGCGCAGCAGATAATGATACCGTCAATTCAATTTTCCGCGCGGCACATTCAATTAAAGGTGGCAGTGCAACCTTCGGGTTTAGCGAGGTCGCAGAGTTTACCCATGGCATGGAAACACTGCTGGATGAAATGCGCGACGGCAGCCGTGATGTAACACAAGGGTCTGTTGACACACTCCTCCAGTCCGTTGACTGTTTACGTGAAATGCTGGCGGCATCAAGAGACAAAACACCGATCGACACAGAACGTGCTGCTGTAGTAAAAGGTGAATTAGAAGAAATTTTAGCCTCAGGCAACAACAATGCCGAAACTAACAGCGTTAAAAAACCTGAAACTGCTGACACACCAGAAGCATGTGGAAATCGCGCAGGGTGGCAGATAAAATTCAAACCCCACCATGATATGCTGAGAACGGGAAATGACCCGGTTAGAATGTTTAGAGAGCTAGCAGAGCTAGGTGAGCTTGCAGTTGAAGTTAATATTTCACAGCTACCAATACTAGATGACCTTGACCCAGAGGAGTCATATTTATCATGGGCATTGACACTCAAATCAAATGTTGAAATTGAAAAGGTTAAGGAAATTTTTGAATGGGTTGAAGATGAATGTGACTTTGAGATAACTGAGATCGAAGTTGATGCTCCTCACGCTAATGAAGTAGGAAAAAGGGGAGGTATTACAAGTAAGGCAGAAGTGACACCCGTCACAGCAGCAAAACCAGCGGGGAGTAAGGCAACGGTCAATACTGATAGTGCATCCATTCGAGTCAGTATCGATAAGGTAGATGCGCTTATTAATATGGTTGGTGAGCTGGTTATAACACAATCAATGATTGGACAGCTCGACTGTGATTTTGATGACTTTGATATCAGCCGTATGGAAAAACTTCGCGATGGCCTGACATTACTAGAGCGAAATACCAGAGAGCTTCAAGAGAGTGTCATGCGTATACGCATGTTGCCAATCAGCTTTGCATTTAACCGATTTCCAAGAATGGTACATGATCTTTGCCAAAAACTAGATAAAAAAATAGAGCTAAAAACTACTGGGGAACAAACCGAATTAGATAAAACTGTGATGGAGAAAATCGGTGACCCACTTGTCCATCTGGTTAGGAATTCAATCGATCATGGTATTGAAATTCCAGAAGATCGCTTAAAAGCGGGTAAGCCCGAATTTGGTACGATTGAGTTGAATGCATTCCATAAGGGTGGAAACATTATTATAGAGATTAAGGATGATGGCGCAGGGTTTAATAAAGAAAGAATAAAGGCAAAGGCGATTGAAAAAGAACTGATCGGAAGTGATGAAATACTTTCAGATGAAAAAATATATGACCTGCTTTTTCAACCAGGATTCTCAACCGCCGAACAGTTGAGCGATGTATCAGGGCGCGGTGTTGGCATGGATGTGGTGAGAAGAAACATTAGAGAACTCGGTGGAAATATTGACGTGACATCAGAAGAAGGCATTGGTACCACATTTACAATAAGGCTGCCATTGACACTTGCCATTCTTGATGGACAGCTTGTTTGTGTCGGCGATGAGATTTACATCACCCCACTGGTTTCAATCGTTGAATCACTACAAATTAAACAAGAATTTGTGAATAACATCGCAGGTCAGACTGAGCTTTATAAAGTTCGCGATGACTATATTCCTATCGTGAGAATGCACGATATGTTCGGCATTAACATCAAAAGAAAAGGCCTTGAAGGTGGCTTACTTGTCGTTGTTGAAGGTGATGGAAAAAAAGCAGGTTTACTGGTCGATGAATTACTTGGACAACAACAAGTCGTGATTAAGAGTTTAGAAACTAATTACAAACGTGTCGATGGCGTTTCAGGGGCAACCATTCTGGGAGATGGAACAGTTGCATTAATTCTGGATGTAGATGGATTAATTGATTTATCACGAAACCCACCTACATCAAGTAGCACTCCAGAAAATAGTGTAAGGGATGTTGCGTAAGGAGATTAAATTATGAGTACAGCACAATATGTCGATACAAACACCTCAGTTGATGTCATGACAGATACAGATCAATACCTCACATTTATTCTTGCAGGTGAAGAGTATGGCGTCGATATTTTACGCGTACAGGAGATAAAAGGCTGGGACAGTGTGACCCCTATTCCCAATACACCCAACTATATTAAAGGGGTCATTAACCTTCGCGGTACGATTGTACCAATCATCGATTTAAGGCACCGATTTTCACTCGATGAAATCCCTTATGGGGCAACAACGGTTGTAATCGTGCTAAAAGTCACCGGCGAAAATGGCAATAGAATAATGGGGATCGTCGTTGATGCTGTTTCCGATGTATATAACGTAGCTGCCGAAGAGATGAAGCCACCACCTGATTTTGGAGCAATTAGCATTGACTATGTTAAAGGCCTTGCAACGGTAGAAGAAAAAATGGTGATCGTGCTTGAAATCGATAAATTACTGAATAGTGGGGTAATGGATACAAGCGAAGCATTACCTCAATAAGGAGCGTTGTCAGCAGAGCTTTAAAAATGAACAACTTGAAAAATATAAAAGGTAGCAACACACATCAAAAATGTCAAAAACAGCATCATGATAACGGAAATGATCATGCTGATAATAAAGATTGCAATGATGAAGTACGATCAAACAATGAAAATAGTCACATACTGGAACAGATACTTTCAGACATGGCATGGTACGGCTAACGTAGCCAGGGAGATTGTAAAATGCCGATTAAAACAGCAATAGAATTATCTTCAAATGGAGTAGTGATAAGATGAAATCATCACTCAAAAAACCAGATGAAGTAGTGGAATTAGATATTTTATTAATTGAAAGTAGCTTTGAGAAACTAGCCCCCAAAGCGGCTCAAATATCAAAACTATTCTATAAAGAACTGTTTATAAGGCATCCAGATGTAAAGCCTTTGTTTAAAAACACCCGCATCAAAGAACAGGAAAAAAAACTTGTATCAGCACTCTCCACTGTCGTTAGCAGCCTGAGAAAACCTGATGAACTAAAGGCCGTACTATCCTCTTTGGGTGAAAAACATATTCAATATGGTGCAGAACCTGAACATTATGAGGCAGTGGTAGCCACATTACTTGATGTAATGAAACAAGTTGCCGCAGATGAATGGTCAGGAGAAATCGAAAATGTGTGGCAACAGGCATTAAATAGCGTCGCGGCTACAATGATAGGTAATCACAGGAAAATGGAGAATTCAACCATGGCATCAGCTACAAAATCAGTAAAATCTGGAATTAATGCAGTCAAAGATATCAATACAATGCGCATGCAGGCAGCAGTTGATAACGCCATGACACCATTCATGATGATTGATTTAGACCTAGTCATCACATATGCAAATGAAGCAACTATCAAGTTATTGAAAAAAAATGAAGCAGCATTAGTCTCTCTTTTTCCGGGATTTTCAGTTGATAGCATTGTAGGTACGTGTATTGACATATTTCATAGGGATCCATCTCATCAAAGAAAGATTTTAGGAAATCCTGCAAACATGCCTTACTCTACCGATATTCAGGTCGGCCCATTAAAATTCAACATCAATGCCAGCGCAATTGTAGACCATGATGGAAATCACTTGGGAAATTCGCTTGAGTGGGCTGATGTCACTGAAGTAAGAGAAAAAGAAAATGGCGTAATGCGCTTACAGTCGACCATTGATAATGCCATGACTTCCATCATGATGATCGATAGAGACCTCGTGATCACCTATGCTAATGACTCAACCGTCGCCTTATTGAGATCTCATGAAAGCGCGCTCAGGTCTGTCTACCCAGGGTTTGAAGTCAGTAACATCATTGGCACCTGTATCGATATATTCCATGCAAACCCAGCACACCAGAGACAGATGTTAAACAACCCTAATAACCTGCCCTACTCCACTGACATTGCAGTGGGCCCATTAAAATTTAGAATCAATGTCAGTGCCATGCTTGATAGCAGTGGCGAATATATCGGAAATTCACTTGAATGGTCCGATGTAACAGAGCAACGTAAAAAAGAACTAGAGGTGGCTAGATTACAATCAGCCATTAATGGTGCACAAACGAATATGATGCTGTGTGACACAGACCTCACTATTACATACGTCAATCCAGCAGTGGTTCAGATGCTGATCAAACGTGAAACAGAACTTCGTGCCGCATTCCCAGGATTTGACCCACACAATTTGGTCGGTCAGTGTATTGATCAATTTCATAAGAACCCTTCACACCAACGTGCACTGCTTGGTAATAAAAACAACCTTCCAGCTAAAGCTGAAATACGCGTGGCAGATCTCGAATTCGAGGTTAATGCAACAGCAATTATCGACGGTGAAGGGAATTTAATGGGCAATATGGTTGAATGGCGAGACATCACCGAACAAAAAGATGCTGAACGCCAAATGCAAGCGCTGATTAATGCGGCATCTGCTGGTGACCTGTCTCAGAGAATTGACTCTTCCTCATATGAGGGTTTCATGAAAACCCTTTCCGATGGTATCAACCAGATGTTAGATGCAGTGGTTGCCCCTGTACAAGAAGGCACCAGAGTGATGAAAGCACTTGCAGAAGGTGATCTCTCTCAAAACATGAATGGTGAATATGAAGGTGATTTCGCTATATTACAGGAGGCGATAGATACCTCAGTTAATAACCTTCGTAATATGGTCGGTGATATAAGAGAAGCAGCGTCTGCCATCACATCTGGCGCGGGAGAAATCGCACAGGGTAATCAAGACTTGAGCCAGCGTACAGAAGAGCAGGCTTCCTCACTCGAAGAGACAGCCTCAAGCATGGAACAGCTAACAGGGACAGTAAAGCAAAATGCTGATAATGCAAACCAGGCAAATCAGCTTGCTAGTGGTGCACGGGAACAAGCAGAAAAAGGTGGAAAAGTTGTTGGAAATGCAGTATCAGCGATGTCTGAAATCAATGCCAGTAGTAAGAAAATTGCTGACATCATCAGTGTCATTGATGAAATTGCCTTCCAGACGAATTTACTTGCACTAAATGCTGCCGTTGAGGCTGCCCGTGCAGGTGAACAAGGAAGAGGCTTTGCAGTAGTCGCTGGTGAAGTCAGAAACCTGGCACAACGTAGTGCCGCTGCTGCTAAAGAAATTAAAGCATTAATTAACGATAGTGTTGAGAAGGTTGATGAAGGAAGCAAACTGGTTGATGAATCAGGAAAAACACTAGAAGAGATCGTAACTGCCGTGAAAAAGGTAAGTGATATTATTGCCGAAATTGCCGCAGCCAGTCAGGAACAATCCACCGGAATAGATCAGGTCAATAAAGCGATCATCCAGATGGATGAAGTAACGCAACAGAATGCCGCCCTGGTTGAAGAGGCCGCAGCTGCAAGTGAGTCAATGGATGAACAGTCTAAAGGGCTATCGCAACTCATGGCATTTTTTGGTTCAGATGATGATCATGAAAGTACACCAGCAAAAGAAAAAGCAAAAATCAAGGTTAACAGCAGCATGCCAAAATCACGAGTAAGTGCACCGAGAAAAGAGACAGCTCCACGCTCAAAACAGAAAAGTCCCTCCCTCGACAGTGACGAATGGGAAGAGTTCTAAATCACATCAACATAACCGATGAGTTCATAATAACATGGAAAAAGTTCGCGATTTCGACTTTACTGACAGGGATTTCGAGAAGGTAAGAACCCTTGTCAAAAATCACACAGGAATCTCATTATCTGATGCAAAAAAGGACATGGTTTACAGTCGCCTATCCAGACGGCTGAGAAGCCTTGAAATTGATCGGTTTTCAGATTATTGCGCTCTTGTTGAAGGTGGTGATGATGCTGAACTTATTAAATTCACGAATGCCATCACAACTAACCTGACTGCATTTTTCAGGGAAGATCACCATTTCCAGCACCTCGCAAAGACACTCATCCCGGCGCTGATTAAATCCAACAGTGATAAACGGATTAGAATTTGGTCTGCAGGCTGTTCGACAGGAGAAGAGCCTTATTCACTCGCAATTGCGATGAAAGAGGCCATTCCATCGATTGATTCATGGGATGTGAAAATATTGGCAACCGACCTCGATTCTGATGTATTAAATACAGCTAAAAATGGTGTCTACAACAGTGATCGAATTGACGGTTTGAGCAGTGGACGAAAGAAAAAATGGTTCCTCAAAGGAAAAGGTGATAACGCTGGCACAGTACGAGTGAGAACTGAACTTCAGGATTTGATCACCTTCAAACAACTTAATCTATTAAATGAATGGCCAACAAAAGGACCATTTGATTTTATATTTTGCAGAAATGTCGTTATCTATTTCGATAAAGAGACACAGAAAATTCTATTTGACAGGTATGCCAATATTTTAAAAAATGATGCACATCTATTTATAGGCCACTCTGAATCACTCTTTAAAGTATCTGATCGATTCAATCTACTTGGGCAAACTATCTATAAAAAAATAAAATAAGGGAAGGAAATTCTGATGACATTATGCAGCGAAAAAGATGTCCAGATGGAAAAATGCCTGCCTGGATTTTCTCATATCAATCGTTACTGGGATAAGCAGAATGAAACTATTTCTGCAAAGATACTACCAGGTCAATTTTATGTCACCAAAGAAAATGAAGCCATTGTAACGGTTTTAGGTTCCTGTATTTCGGCATGCATACGTGACCCTCAGGCGGGAATAGGTGGCATGAACCATTTTATGCTGCCAGCTGATAATAGTGGGAATGGCACCAAGATCAGTGAATCGGCACGCTATGGGAACTTCGCCATGGAAATGTTAATAAATGAAATATTAAAGAATGGCGGAAAAAAGGAAAACCTTGAGGTAAAGGTTTTTGGCGGTGGGAAAATCTTAAGAAACATGACTGATGTAGGAGAACGGAATATTGAGTTCGCTGTGACTTATATAAAAACTGAAGGGCTAAACCTGCTCTCAAGTGATGTGGGGTCACCTCACCCAAGGAAAGTGTATTATTTTCCCGATTCCGGTCGTGTGCGCATTAAAAAATTAAGAAAACTTCATAATGAAACTGTCATTGATCGTGAAAAAGACTACATGAAAGATCTCATCAAGAAACCAGTCACAAGTGATATCGAACTATTCTGAGGGGATGTAATGAGCAATAAAATAAAAGTACTCATCGTTGATGACTCATCTCTGATTCGCAAGCTTCTTGGGGAAATACTATCAACTGATAAAGGTATCGAGGTTGTTGGAACGGCACAAGACCCATTCGCAGCTAGAGAAAAAATAAAGAAACTCAAACCAGATGTGATTACGCTTGATGTTGAGATGCCGCGTATGGATGGCATCACATTCCTCAAAAATCTAATGCGATTACACCCCATACCAGTCATTATGATCTCATCACTCACCGAAAAGGGGGCAGATATAACACTAGAAGCACTTGAATCGGGTGCGGTTGATTTCATCTCTAAACCAAAATTAGACATTGCACATTCATTACCTGATTATAGCTACGAAATTATCAGTAAAGTAAAAGCAGCCTCAAATGCAAATGTCCATGCCATGACACAATCTACCTCGTCAATTGGCGAAGTAATAGCCAAGAATTCAGCAGATGTCATCTTAGAAAAAAACAGTCGTACGACTAAGCGTCATTTCAAAACTACCGATATCATTATTGCACTAGGTGCTTCAACAGGTGGTACTGAAGCAATTAAAGAGGTTCTGATGAAAATGCCGGCAGATGCACCTGGAATGGTCATTTCACAACATATACCAGAAGCCTTTAGCGCTCCTTTCGCTAAAAGGATGAACAGCTGTTCTGCAATGACAGTATATGAAGCTCACGATGGACAACAAATACTTCCTGGCCATGTATATATTGCACCGGGAAGCCACCATTTACTGATTGAACGAGATGGTGCACGTTTTGTCTGTCGTTTAAATGATGGTCCAGCTGTCAACAGACATCGTCCCTCTGTCGATGTTATGTTCCGCTCAGTCGCTCAAAATGTCGGCCACAATGCCATTGGGGTGATACTTACTGGCATGGGTGATGATGGTGCAGCAGGTATGAAAGAGTTAAATGAAGCAGGTGCGGCAACTATCGCTCAGGATGAAAAAACAAGTGTTGTATGGGGCATGCCTGGTGAGGCCGTAAAAGCAGGTGGCGTGGATAGTATACTGCCGCTTAATTCTGTATCAGCAAAGATAATCACACTTGCCAAGAGAATCAAATAATTAATTATATAAAGTTCCATTTTTTGAGACCGATAAATATTTACAATAGTTGTGATTGATAGGCACATTGACAAAAAATGAGCGCATACTTTAAAAATTACTTTTTACCAATTACCGCAAGCATTATTCTTACCGCACTACTAATGAGTGGTGGCTACGAATCAGCAGAGATTCCTGTCCTCGCCATTGCGTTATCCTTATGGGTCTACGCCTCGTTAAAATTTCAGTCATTTGTCAGCACGAATGTAGCAGCCAAAGAAGAAAAAAACCAATCTGAAACATCAAACCATGAAAACTTGGTCGACTTCGTAACCATTATAAATGATGCACTCAATACAGAAGTTGAAAGCTCATGTAAAGAGCTAAGACAGGCTCGAGGCGTTGTTGGTGATGCGGTCTCGAAGCTGGGAGGTAGTTTTAGCGGCTTAAATAATGACATACAGAAGCAAAAAGGCATGGTTGTTTCACTAATTGACAATGTATCGGGGGCATCTCTAAAAGGGACTGGTGGCGATGAGAAGGCTATCGGTATCAAGGAATTTGCAAATGAAACCTCTGAAATCCTCACATACTTCATTGATCTTTTAGTCAATGTTAGTAAACAGAGTATTGAAACAGTACATAAGATAGATGACATGGTCTATCAAATGGATGAAATATTTAAGCTCTTGGAAGATATTAAGACCATTGCTGACCAAACTAGCTTACTTGCACTTAATGCCGCCATTGAAGCTGCACATGCAGGTGAAGCTGGTCGTGGCTTTGCAGTGGTAGCAGATGAAGTTAGAAAACTATCCCAGCATTCAAATAAATTTAATGATGAAATCAGAAGCCATGTAGAAAAGACTAGAGTATCAATTTTTGATGCGAGAAAGATTGTGGGTGACGTCGCATCTAAAGATATGAATATGGCAATATCCGCTAAAAGCAGAGTGGATATGATGCTTGATGAGGTGGGAAAAATGAATAGCCGCGTCTCTGACAATCTTGGTGAAGTTTCATTAATCTCAGACAACATTAATAACAATGTAAATCAGGCTGTACGAGGCCTTCAGTTTGAAGATATTGTTAGCCAGCAAATCGATTCATCTCAAAAATACCTTGAAAAGCTAAAAGGATTTTCAAATAATATACTCAGTAGTCTTTCTGATATGAACACTGAAGAGAGTCAAATTACATACGATGAATCTATTAATGAACTAAAGTCGAAGCTGCAAGAATCAAGATCAAATTTAAACCATGAACGAGATAAACCAGCACACCAGGAATCAATTGTTGAAGGTGAAGTCGAACTCTTCTAATTATTATCAATGTAAGCACTAGCCTTACAAAATAATAGGTAAATAAATATGGCGTTAACAACTCAATTATCTAATGATGGCTCATCTCTCACCATTTCGATCACTGGCCGTTTTGATTTTAATTTATATAAAGATTTCAGAGATGCATATGAAGGGGGCCTAGAAAAAGGCAACATAAAGTTCATCATCAACCTTTCACAGACTGAATATATGGATAGTTCAGCCCTCGGTATGCTTCTAGTGCTAAAAGAACGGATAGGAGGTGGAGACTCTGCTGTTGTCCTTAAAAATTGTAACAAAGAGATAAAAAACATTCTATCAATCTCAAATTTTGACAAGCTTTTTAGCATAGAATAAAACCATATTTATCACCACTACGACAGCAATAAATAAAAACAAATCATGGATGATGTAGGTATTAACATTACTGGCGTGGCAAGTGCGAATAATAAAGACGCCCTTTCAGTCCTTATCGTTGATGACGATAAGACAAATAGACTGATTCTCTCTACACTCATTAAAAAATTAGGCTATACCGTTATTTCTGCCATCAATGGGGAAGAAGCGGTGGAGATGTATGCTAATAATCATCCCGATATTATATTAATGGATGTCATGATGCCCGTCATGAATGGCTATGATGCGGCGGTAGAGATAAAGCGAATATGCTGCGAAGTGTTTGTCCCGATTATTTTTCTGACAGCAATAACAGATGAAAATGCATTAGCAAAATGCATCGAATATGGCGGTGATGATTTCATAATAAAACCATACAACAGCATCATCATAAAGGCTAAAATTGATGCGATGGTACGCGTACGTGAATTGTATAATCATATCGCCGATAGTAAATCAGCATTACAAGAGCATCACAGTCGTCTGCAATTAGAACATGAAATTGCAGAAACAATATTTACGAACATTACTAATCCAAAGAACCTTGAGATAGAGAATATTAAATACCTGCTCAAGCCTATGTCAATTACCAGTGGTGATATATTACTTTGCTCACGAACACCATCGGGTGGCATGCATGTAATGCTAGGTGACTTTACCGGCCATGGCCTTTCCGCTGCCATAGGTGCTATTCCTGTGTCTGACACCTTTTATAGTCTTTCATCTAAAGGCTACTCTATCGGTGACATTGCATTCAATATCAATAAACGCCTAAAAGAGACATTACCGTCAGGTTTTTTTTGTGCGGCATGCCTGATAGAGGCGGATGAAGCATTCAGGACTGTTGCGGTTTGGAACGGTGGAAACCCAGATATTATTATTACAACAAATGACGGCCCGCCAATCAAAATCCCATCAAGCCACCTCCCCTTAGGTGTTCTGAATAGTGACAACCTTGATAGAAGTGTAGAATTTATTGAACTTGGCCCCAATGATAAGATTTACATGGTATCTGATGGTATCATCGAAGCTCAAAACAGTCAGGGTAATATGTACACACAGCAGAAGCTGGACAACGTAATACTTGAAGCGCAAAAAAGTAGCAATCCATTTTCTACTATAGAAAACTCTATCAATGAATTTTGCATAAATGCCGAACAGTTTGATGATATTACACTGATAGAAATCACTGCAAAACCACTTGATATTTACGACAATACACAGACTGAAAATAATAACCAGGCACTGGCAGTAGTCAATTGGGGGCTGTCAATAAAATTAGGCGCAGGAGCATTACAACAGACCAATCCATGCCCACTTATTACTCAATCTATAATGGAAATCCAGGGCTTATCAGAACACCGCGAAAGGATATACACAATACTTTCAGAATTATATTCAAATTCACTAGAACACGGAATACTTAAACTGGATTCCTCTATCAAAGAAAACCCACAAGGATTTATTCAGTACTATAATGCTAGAGAATTGGCTCTATCAAACCTCCAGGACTCCTCGATTGAGATTTTAGTTGAGCATCACCCACTACCTTCTAATAGCGGTGGAAATATCATCATAATTATTGAAGATACAGGTACTGGATTTGATATATCAAGCAGTCATAGCTCACTAATAGACAATAAAAATTCTCATGGCCGAGGCATTAACCTTGTTAAATCACTCTGCACCTTTCTTTCATATACTAACGGAGGAACCAGGGTTGAAGCACATTATCAGTGGTAGTCAGGAAATGAATGTAACCAATATATTTTGACATTCGCCTCAAGAAAGACATCAGCTTCAACGGATCCTGAAGATGAAAAAACATGACATAAAAAGAGTGGCAGTGTTGATAACAATTTTAGTTATATCATCACTATTAGTTTCGCTATCAGAGGGTATTAATCAAGAATCACAATTACACCTGACATTGTTAATTTTTCTGTTAATAATAACGGCATCAGTCTATATAACGTTACAAAAAATAAAACCCTCCCGCATTCCAGACACTATTGATTCTCCAGAAATTGAAAATAGACAAGAATTCAATGAGATAAAAGAAGATAATATCAAGCTAACAGCATTAATTCAAAATACTGTTGATGGAATAATAACAATCGACAGCCAAGGTATCATCACCTTTTTCAGCAGGTCATCCGAGATAATATTTGGATATTCCGAAAGTGAAGTGATTGGAAAAAACATCAATATCATCATGTGTGATGATCATAAATCAAATCATGATACCTACTTAAGATACTACAGAGAAACGAAACAGCCTGGCATGATTAATAATGGATCCAGAGAGTTTAAGGGCAGAAGAAAGGATGGTTCTAGTATTGATATAGAAATATCGATTAATAATATAGCAGGTAGTCACAATAATGAATACGTTGGCATTATTAGAGACATATCGGAAAGATTATTTGCAGAGAAAATGCTGGCGTCATCAACAATTCGATTTATTAATTGCATAGAGCAGTTTCCATTCAGTATTCAGATATTTAACACTGAAGGCATCTTGACCAATGTCAATGGCGCATGGAAATCACTATGGGGCATTGACGATAGCGTGATAGGAAAATATAACATATTGAAAGACGAAAACCTTAAACGGCAGGGTTTGATGAATCATATCCAAATGGCATTTAATGGAAAATCATCTACCATTCCAGTCACCCTCTTCGACCTGATAAATTCAATTGGCAGTAACCGCTGGATACAGAGCCACATTTTTCCTGTTTACAATGGCGATGGGAATATTGATGAAGTTGTATTGATTAGTGAAGATACAACTGAACGAATGAGAGCCGAAGATGAACGAATGAAATTGAACCGGCATATCAGGATGCTTCTCGAATCAACCGATCAGGGTGTATTTGGTATCAACCTAGGTGGCGTGTGTACCTTTATAAATGAGTCTGCTGTAAAATTATTAGGGTACTCTAATCCAGATGAACTTCTTGGTGAAAGACTATTAAAAATGATCATCAATAGTAATGATGATATAGAAAAAAACCCTATATTTAGAACATATACAGAGGGCGAATCAGCTCATATAGATAATGCATTGTTCATAAAAAAAGATAATCTAGTGATTCCGATTGAATACTCTACTCGTCCAATTCTAGATGGCAGGCTAATTACAGGCTCTGTTGTCGTATTTAATGATATAACAAAAAGAAAGTACTCAGAAAACAGGCTAAAAGAAAATGAAGAAAAATATAGGCAGCTTTTTAGAGCCGTATCAGATGCCATTATAATCTTTGATGCAAAAAACCAGGTAATAATCGAGGTTAATAACGCAGCATTAGAATTGTATGGTCACTCGCACGAAACTATTTCAGGGTTAAAATACCATACGCTGTTCAATGATAAATTAACATCCGATGAAATTATTCAGCTAATAGATAACAATAGAAACTCACCACTTCCTGAAATGAAGCATATTGATATTTCAGGAAAAGTATTCGATGTTGAAGTTTCATTTGGTTCATTTTTAATTAACGATACAACCGTAATATGCGCTGCAATAAGGGATATCACTGAACGTAAAAGCTATGAACTCGAATTAAAAAGGGCCAGAGATTCTGCAATCACTGCTTTCAAAGCAAAATCTCAATTTTTAGCTAATATGAGTCATGAGATACGAACCCCTATGAGTGGAATACTTGGTTCGCTCGAACTTTTATCAGATGGTCCGCTCACCGATGAGCAGGCAGAATATTTAAACACATCAAAAGAGTGTGGAAATAACCTGATGGGTATCCTCGACGATCTGCTCTGTTTTACAAAATCTGAGTCTGGTAAACTGATCTTCGAGTCAATTCCATTTAACATGCAAAACCTTATTAAAAAGATCATTTCTCACCAAACCCCCTTAGCAACTAAAAGAGGCTCTGAGATAAATATAGATATCTCTAAAAAGTTCCCCGAAATCCTCATTGGTGACCCAACCAGGATTCAACAATTGCTCACAAATCTTTTGAGTAATGCAATTAAGTTCACAGAAAATGGCAGTATTACCTTGCATATAAGCACTTATCTCACTAACCACAACAATGACCATATTCATATTGAAGTTAAAGATAACGGTATCGGAATCAAGTCTGAGTTACACGCATCAATATTTGAAACATTCATGCAAGGCGACGCATCAACTACTAGAAATTACGGTGGAACTGGCCTGGGGCTTTCTATCTGCAAGCAATTAGTCTCAAGAATGAATGGAAATATAGGGGTCATTTCAAGTGAACAGGCTGGCAGTATTTTTTGGGTAGACTTTTGTTTAACTCACCAGGTTCCATCAGCACCACCTATCAATAGTGATAAAGAAAATCCTAGTACTGTGAATGCCACTAATCCAAGTGTGCTGCTTGCAGAAGACAATCTGGTCAATCAGAAAGTCGCTTTTGCCATGCTGAAAAAATTAAATTGTGTTGTTACCATCGCTAATGATGGCGAAGAAGCCCTTCAAAAAGCACGTAATGAAAAATTTGATCTTATATTAATGGACTGCCAGATGCCTAAAATGGACGGCTATGAAACAACAAGTAATATTCGGCAGGAGAAAGGGCCAAACCAGCAAACAACCATTATTGCGCTAACAGCGAACGCACTTCATGGCGATGACAAAAAGTGCATTGCAGTCGGAATGAATGACTACATGTCAAAACCAATCAATAAAGCGACACTGATTTCTAAGATCAATACATGGACCAGCATTGAATCAGCCTCATGGACAGATGCAAAAATAGAATTAGTCAACAATCGTAAAACAAACAAAATAGAGGTTACTCATGATGAACGTATTAAATGAAGATTCTCTTGACGATACAGCAGTGGCAGCACTGAAAGAGGCAACAGAAGAGATGTTTTCTGAGATTATCGAGGTCTATCTAGAAGACACACCCAAGCGGCTATCATTACTTATGAAAGCTTTTGAAACAAATAACGTTAATGCAATGCAGGAAGAGTCACATTGCCTAAAAGGAAGCAGTGGGAATATTGGCGCATTGAAGTTATCAAAGATTTGTGCCGAAATCGAAAGCCAATCTAAAGCTGGGGTTATCACGAATCAGAATGAATACATACAACATGCATTTAGTGAATTTGATTATATTAAGAAAAAACTCATAGCTCTTGTATAAAGCATGAAATAACAATAACATTACATTAAACATATGAGGTTGGACTACTCTCATGGACAAACGTCATAACAAGCACATCAATGATAGCACCACGCCTCATAAAAATGGAAAAGGAAAATCTATTCTGGACCCTGAAAAGCCAAGAAGTATAAAAAATAATATTTACTTGCGCATAATAGATAAAACTCTGGAAGATGAATTATCTCAGTATGTCCTCGACAATGGTTACAACGTCATAATCCTGGAAGACCCGGTTGAGTTTGATACAGAGCTTCTCTATGAAACACACTCCATTTTACTAATCTCATCAGAGCTCGCAAGCGATAACATAGCATCAAAGACCTCTTCTTTAGCCATCCCAGTGATCACAATATCAACCGAAGATACAATTGAGTCTCGAATTGAGTCTACCAAAAATAATGGAAGTTATTACCTGGCACAACCAATTGACAAAGAATTACTACGTAGCACTATCGATAAAGCGATGATTCCTCACTCACCGCACACCTATAAAATATTAATTATAGATGATGATCATATGCTTGCTTCATTTCATGAGATGATACTACGCAGAGCAGACATGAAAACTAAAATAATCAACTCACCACTAGATTCCTTTACAGCCATCAATGAGTTCAAGCCTGACTTAATCCTGATGGATCTATATATGCCGATATGTTCAGGTTCTGAACTTTCCAAAATAATAAGACAAAAAGAAGAATATTCAGGGATACCCATTATATTTTTATCAACGGAATCAGACCTCAACGAGCAGATGGCCGCAATGGAATTTGGCGGCGATGATTTTTTATCAAAACCTGTCAGTCATGAACGATTAGTCGCTACCGTATCCAATCGCGCCAGACGAGCAATTGAAGCCAATATCGTATCGTCAGACCTTAAGGTGATTGCTTCTGAATTAAAAACAAAGACCCTTGATCTCGATATCGCGCTGACAACTGCCAAATCTGCTGAGGCATTAAAGAGTCGGCTGATTGCCACAATGAGTCATGAGATCCGAACACCCATCAATGGCATGCTTGGTATTCTGGACAAGCTCATACAGACAAAACTGAACTCTGAACAAAAGGAGTTTGCTGAAATCATTCTTGGTTCAACAGAGTCATTACTCAACATACTGAATGATACCCTCGATCTTTCTAAGCTCGAAGCAGGTAAAATGAGCCTGGAAAGTATTGAATTCTCCCCAGTGAAAACAATTAACCAGGTCCATAAACTATTTGAAGAAACAGCTTTATCTAAAGGGATTAACTTAATAATTGAACATGAAATTAATATTCCATGTAAATTATATGGTGATCCAGTACGGCTAAAACAAGTATTAATCAACCTCATTAATAATGCAATAAAATTTACTGATCATGGTGAAATAATAACTAGTGTTTCAGTCAAAAGTAACGATGATAACGTGTTAGTTTTGTTATTCAAAGTAATCGATCAAGGTATCGGACTAACAATTGAACAGCAAAATAGTATTTTTGATGAATATTCACAAGCAGATGCTTCAACGAATCGAACACATGGCGGTACCGGTTTAGGACTATCCATTTGCCAAAAAATTTCAAAAATTATGGGTGGAGAGATAGGTGTAACCAGCGTTCCAGAGAGTGGTAGTATATTCTGGTTCACCGCAGTATTCTCAGAACAGCCGGCCAATTCTGTTGCAGATAACGTCGATCCCAAAACTAACATACCCCCTATTGACTACGGCCCGCAGAAGCGGCTGGCATTAATTGCTGAAGATAATGACGTTAATCAAATGATTATTTCATCATATTTACAGAAACATGGCATCAACTCACACATCGCAAATAATGGTGAAATAGCCGTTACAAAAATGCTCACTGGCCACTATGACATCATCTTCATGGACTGCCAGATGCCTGTACTTGATGGTTATCAAGCAACACTCATGATACGGAACCAAGAAGAAAGTTCCGATGACATTAAAATACCGATTATTGCCATGACAGGCAATGCATTATCTGGTGACCGCGAAAAGTGCCTGGATGCAGGAATGGATGGCTATTTAAGCAAGCCTATCAACAAAACGGAACTGGCTGTTTTACTTGAAGAGTTCCTGGCTAGCCCGAAAAAACCTTGATATTAAATAGACGGCGTACAGAACTACCCGCCTATTTTACATCATCTCACCTTATTCGTTATGTAACCGCCCATGCCTGATAGCAGCACATCAAGCTTTCGCATCCCTTCATGAAATACACCTCATTTTTTAGCCATGGTATAGCTAACCATATTATGAAAATATTGTCAGGTATAGGTGATCTTTCAAACGTTCGTTGTTTCTATCAATCATACTCACATGATTCATCTAAAATTAGGTGGAGGGTTACAGCGAATAGCTCAAGTCGACCTATTTGCTGAATAGCACACAGCAGATGATTTAAGCTTACGTTCAAGCCAGAACTACACCTAATATTTTGACGTATAGCCACAAATCATATCGATGATCATATGGTCTTTTAAGTATCACCTGATTAATTATGCCACTACAACTACAGTGAGGGCATTATTTTAGGGTTAAACGATTGATAACAGTTATTTATTTTGCTCTGGCTTGGTAAGGTGATTAATATAATTCGATTTGCCGTATCGTAAAATAACATATTGTAAAACGAAATTCGTACAAATAGCAGGGATGCTATCATCATGAATAATAACGCATCAAAATCAGCCAATACGGCCATCAAATTCTGGGATAGCTATGAGTTGTGAGTATGTCGTTTTATTTTAAACGATGAATAATGGCACTCGATTTGCATTACACATAATAAGGTGATGAAATAATTCTATCATTCAATTAAAAAAACGAGCCTTGATTAAAGATGGTTGTTCACAATAATGATGGGGGTACCAGCTAGTTAACAGCTATAACGGTTCAAATAACGCTGACTCATCAACACTAGGGAAAACTGACACATTAAGGAGAGGTCTTGTGAAGCCAGAAGAGATCGTTATTGTCGCTGCAAAACGCACCCCCATTGGGGCTTTTCTCGGTCAATTTTCAGGCACTTTAGCGCATGAACT
>QIJH01000006.1 GCA_003232725.1 Chromatiaceae bacterium
CATATGAGACTAGCCAGCGCTCATGATTTTCGTGTTCTTCATGTTTTTTTTTACGTGCCATACCACTTCGCCACTAATGGATAAAACCTTGCAGCTTGGTTTCAATACTGCGTGGATTTTCACCTTCAGCAATAGCAACAATCCCGTCAATAATCATTTCACGGAATTTTGTCTGGCCATGAATAATAGCTTTCATCTTATTCGCCATCGGCAGAAAAAAAAGGTTGGCCAAACCAATTCCATAGATTGTCGCTACGAATGCAACGGCAATGCCTGAGCCTAACTTGCTAGGATCAGAAAGGTTTTGCATCACATGGATCAACCCCATCACCGCACCAATAATTCCGATCGTCGGCGCATAGCCTCCCATCCCTTCCCACACCTTTGCAGCCTGGGTATCATAATGCTCTTTGGTGTCCAATTCGACTTCCATAATACCGCGAATCGCATCGGGTTCACTGCCATCTACCAGCAGTTGTAGCCCTTTCCTCGCGAATAGATCCTCTTCATTTTCAGCCAAAGCCTCAAGACCCAGTAACCCTTCTTTACGTGCGATATTGCTCCAGTTAATAATCTTTTCAATCGCCTCCACTGCAGCCAGTTTTGGTGGAAAAATCATCCAGCGGGTTAATTTAAGTGCCTTCATAAAGACATCCATAGTGGTCTGCACAAGAAGGCAGGCAACAGTGCCTCCGCCCACAATCAAAAATGCAACGGGTAATAACAGTGAGGATAAATGCCCACCCTCTAGATAGTTACCACCAAGAATAGCGATGCCAGCAAGAATGACCCCCGCAATCGTCATCATATCCATTAATTATTCCTCCCCGCCAAATAGTGAGGAAATCTTATCGAGCGATAAAATTTCATCCGCCAGATTAGCGTCAACAATTGCCATCGGCATACCATAGACAACACAGCTCTGCTTATCCTGAGCCCAAATAGTTGCACCACGTTGCTTGAGTAAGCGTGCACCTTCTATTCCATCTGCGCCCATACCAGTCAGGACCATCACCAATAGTTCAGATGAACACACCCTGGCAAGCGATGAAAATGTAATATCAACACTTGGTTTATATGTCTGGTCAGCCTTAGCCTCTTCAATTTTTAACAGTAAGCGGCTGCCATGCCTATCAATCGTCATCTGCACGCCACCAGGCGCAATATAGGCGACGCCGGCTTTAATTTCATCACCATGATCGGCTTGCTTAACGTTAATCTTACATAAAGAATCGAGGCGTTCAGCAAATGACGGGGTAAAACTAGCCGGCATATGCTGAATAATGATCACCGCTACCGGAAAATTTTCAGGCATTGCGGTTAAGATTTTTTGCAGCGCAACAGGCCCTCCGGTTGAAGTTCCTATCGCAATCAGCTTAATTTTGTTTAAATCAAGACTCGCATTTTTTTGATTTTTACGCACCGGACTTGATGCCGTTACTGATCGTGAAGATGCAGAATACGAGGCACCTTCTTTAGTCGCTAACGCTCTGCCACCAAGCACCTTGACCCGCGCACACAGCAAACGTCTGGCAATATCCAGGTCATTCGAAATATCGTCAATTTTTTTAGGTAAGAAGTCGAGCGCACCCGCATCCAACGCATCAAGCGTAGATTTTGCACCACTCGTCGTTAATGATGAAAACATTAAAATTGGCGTAGGAATCTCTGCCATTATTTTTCTTGTCGCTGTAATCCCATCCATCACCGGCATTTCAATGTCCATTGTAATGACATCCGGACGAAGCTCTCTCATTTTCATGATCGCTTGTGCACCATCAGCAGCGCACCCAACAACCTCAATGTGCTCGTCAGAGCTCAACATCTCCATCAAGCGACGCCTGAAAAACCCAGAATCGTCAACAACAAGTACACGAACAGCCACATCTCACTCCTATCCTGTTTGTCATGCGTATGCAGTTAATAATTCTGGCACATCTAAAATCAATGAAATCTTGCCGTTTCCTGTGATGGTTGCACCCGCTAATCCGCGTGTACCATGCAACATCGACCCAAGTGGTTTAATCACCACCTCTTCCTGGCCAATTAACTGATCAACAACAAAACCTACTTGCTGAGCACCAGCACTAACAACAACAACATGCCCCTCTTTTTGCTTTTCGCTTCGGCTGGCACCTTTAATCAACCACTCCCTTAAATAGAAAATAGGCAACGCTTTGTTTCTAATTAACACCACAGGTTGCCCATCGACTACCTTTGACTCAGTTAAGTCAAGATTAAAAATTTCAACCACACTCACTAATGGCAGTGCAAAAACCTGCTCTTCCAGTAACACCATTAACGTCGGCATGATTGCGAGCGTTAACGGTAGTTTGATTGCAATTCGACTGCCTTTACCCATGGTAGAGTCAATATCAATCGAACCATTGAGCTGAGCAATACGCGTTTTAACCACATCCATGCCAACTCCACGGCCAGATATGTCAGAAATTTCTTCCTTTGTCGAAAAACCAGGCATAAATATCAGGTTAAAACACTCTTTATCATCAAGCCTTGCCGCAGCATCTTCATCGTATAGCCCTTTGCTAACAGCGATGCTTCTTAGTTTGTCCGCATCCATTCCAGCGCCATCATCATCGATCGTTAGTAAAATATGATCACCTTCCTGCGCCGCCGACAACACGACAGCCCCTGCGCGATCCTTACCTGCTTTTTCACGGACATCAGGCAGTTCAATACCATGGTCAACGGAATTCCGAATGAGATGCACAAGCGGATCAGCAAGTGCTTCAACAAGGTTTTTATCCAGATCAGTCTCTTCACCAATTAATTCAAGGCCAACTTCCTTCTTGAGGCTTCGCGCAAGATCACGGACCACGCGCGGGAAGCGACCAAATACTTTTTTGATCGGTTGCATTCTGGTTTTCATCACAGAATTTTGAAGGTCCGTGGTCACCAAATCAAGGTTCGCGACAGCCTGTGTCATCGCCTCATCAGACTTGGTGGATTCTAATGTCGATAGTCGGTTTCGAACGAGTACAAGTTCACCGACGAGATTCATAATGTCATCAAGGCGTTTAGTGTCGACACGCACGGTAGTCTCTGCCTGTGCAGGTGCATTCTCTTTCTTTTTCACTGCCGCTGTAGCAGGCAAAGGTTTAGCTGGAGTGACAGGCTTAACGACCGCTTCAACCTTTACTGCGGGCTGCGCTTCATTTTTCTCTAGCGGTGAATTTTCAGCCGGCGCTTCAACCTTCGTCATCCCCCCCTTACCATGTAACTCATCTAACAGATCTTCGAATTCACCATCAGTAATTAATCCATCATCTGCTAACCCAGATGCTTTCTTTTTCACAACAGATGCATCAGGTTCGACAGCTGTCGGGGCACCTCCACCGTGCAGTTGATCGAGCAATGATTCAAATTCATCATCCGTTATATCTTTACCACTATCAGAAGCGTCAGCGATTTCAACAACAGGCTCAGGAGTTGACGCTGATGCTTGCTCAGGTTCGTCATCCCCAGAAAGAAATCGCTTTAACGTTTCGATTAGTTCAGGATCAGCTGGTGTTGGATCGGTGCCCTCCCTTACTTCCCCAAACATGTCATTTACGCTATCTGTTACACGTAGAAAAGCATCCATCAAAGATGCATCAACCACACGGTCACCTTGCCTTAAAATATTAAAAACATCTTCCGCATGATGACAAACTTCAACCAATGCCGTCAGTGCTAAAAACCCAGCGCCGCCTTTAATGGTATGAAAGCCACGAAATACAGCATTCAGTAGCTCGGAATCCTCCGGACTCTGTTCAAGATCAACCAACTGCTCACCCAGCTTCTCAAGTATCTCGTCTGCTTCGACAAGAAAGTCCTGCAGGATTTCATCATCTGTATCGATCGCCATGTTATCTCTAGAACCCTAGGCTTGAGAGCAGGTCATCAACCTCATCCTGACTCTTCAATGCAGTTGCACTCTCTTTTCCGGGTACTTGAGGCCCCTCTAGTACTTTCTCAACCGGCTTTCTCTTTTCTTTTTTATCATCATCAAAGCTGCCTGAAATTTTAATCAAGCCAATCAATTTATCTTCAACATCTTGTACCAACTCCATGACACGACGAATGATCTGCCCCGTAATGTCCTGAAAATCCTGCGCCATTAAAATATCATTCAGGTATCCTTTAATTTTCGTATAGCGATCAGCAGATATCTCAAAATTCTCACCAATTTCACGTGACAGATCACGAAACTCATCAGCAGACAGATCACGAGATATAAAACGCTTCCACTGGAGCTCAATCTTTGAAGCACTCTCTTCTAACTCTCGACAGACAGGAATCGCTTCTTCAACGGCGGTTAAGGTTTTATGCGCAGCTTGATCAGTCACATCAATCACATGACTGAGACGCTCTCTTGCATCTGGAATTTCATGCTCGGCAAGGTCTGATATATCAGTTTCAATACCAAAACCAACTAACGTGTCGTGAAGTTCACGTGTTAACCGTCCAATCTCCTGAAACATCTTGGTCTCATTGATACGACTAATTTCTCTCAGGTGGCCAATCGCAACATTTTCATCTCCATTCTCTATACTACTGAGCAGGCCCCGTGCCTGAACCAAACATTGTTCACTTAATATTGATTCGCTGAATGCCATCTCTGCATCTCCTTCTTCCGTGGATTATTATTGTGATGCCTCAATTCGCTCAAAAATTTTCTCTATTTTTTCTTTCAGCGTGGCGGCATTAAATGGTTTAACCACATAGCCATTCACGCCCGCCTGAGCGGCTTCAACAATTTGCTCCTTCTTTGCTTCAGCCGTCACCAGCAGTACTGGCAGGTTCGCTAATTTTTCATCGGCACGCACCGCTTTCAGCAGATCAATACCTTCCATTCCCGGCATATTCCAGTCAGTGACAAGGAAATCAAAGTCTCCATTTTGCAACATCGGCAAGGCAGTATTACCATCATCGGCCTCAGAAGTATTATTAAAGCCAAGATCTCGTAAGAGGTTCTTTATGATGCGGCGCATTGTAGAAAAATCATCCACAATGAGTATTTTCATGTCTTTATCCAAGGTAGCCTCCCGCTATTCAATCGTTGTTAACCCAATGACCCAGTCGTGCCTGCAGTCGAATCAAGGCTTGACTATGAATCTGACTGACACGTGATTCACTAACACCAATCACAGAACCAATTTCACGAAGATTAAGCTCTTCATCATAATAAAGCGTTAATACTAATCGTTCACGCTCAGGCAGCCCCGAGATGGCCTCTCCCAAATTTTTCTTGAAATCATCTTTCTGCACACCATCGAATGGGTTAGTCGCAGGCCCGCTTAACCTTGATGGCACAGAGTCTTCATTCATACCCATGTCTTCAAAACTTAACAAACGACAGCTACTCGCATCCTGTAATGTCTTGTGATATTTTTCGAGTGGCATCTCCAGTGCTTCGGCAACTTCATGATCCCTTGCATCGCGACCCGTTTCATTTTCGATCTTGCGTACCGCTTCCGCCACTTGCCGGGCCTTACGATGCACTGAACGCGGTGCCCAGTCTCCTTTTCGAATTTCATCGAGCATTGAGCCTCGAATACGGATACCAGCATAGGTTTCAAAACTTGCGCCCTGTTTAGCATCGTAGTTACGTGATGCTTCCAGTAAACCAATCATCCCTGCCTGTATCAGGTCATCCACCTGCACACTCGGTGGCAGGCGACTCATAATATGATAGGCAATGCGCTTCACCAATGGTGCATAGCGAGTTACCAGGTCATCGGCACCATTGCTGGCAGGCTTTTCATCATCTTGGATAGTTACGTACATGGCTAGATTATTCATATGTTGTCATCGTTCCATTATTAGTGGATTTAAACAATCTCTCGACAAAAAATTCCAGGTATCCACTCGCCGAGTCCGGTGTTGGCCATTGATCCGTTTTTTGCGCCAGTTTTTTGAATGCAATGGATGCCTTGCTGCGAGGATATGCATCAACTACTGAACGCTGTTTCTGGATAGCCTTTCTTAAATATTCGTCATAGGGTACAGCACCCATATAGTCGAGTGTTGCATCAAGAAAACGATTTGTCACTTTTACAAGCTTTTTATAAAGTTCAATACCCTCTTGAGAACTGCGAACCATATTAGCCACGATACGAAAGCGATAAAGTCCGTGATCACGACTCAATAGTTTTATCGTTGCATAGGCATCAGTGATTGAGGCAGGCTCATCACAAACCACCACAATCACTTCGTGTGAGGCACGACTAAATGTCACAACACTATCTGATACGCCCGCAGCTGTATCGATCACCAACACATCTGGATTAAAACTTAGCTCACTGAAAGCACGAATTAATCCGGCATGCTCGGCGTGACTCAACTCCGCCATATTCTTTAAACCAGAAGAAGCCGGAATCACTCTAAGCCCTTCAGGCCCAGTCACCATCACCTCATCCAATGAACGTTCACCATTCACAACATGTGAAAGGTTATAAGCAGGCTGCAGACCGAGTAAGACATCGACATTGGCCAGACCGAGATCGGCATCCATCAACAGGATATTTTGACCACTGGCCGCCAGCGCAACTGACATATTAACAGAGATATTTGTTTTACCAACGCCACCCTTTCCACTCGTCACCGTAATAACACGAACCGGATTTGGATTTGCCACATGGCGCAGGCCTGACATTTGATTGACTCCAACCTCAGACATTAGCATTTGCCGCTCCCCTTGCGATTGATTGGGCTATCATCTCCATACCATTATCGCCATTCCCTCCAGGAACAGATCTTTCCATTATTGCTACACATCGATTAACCAGGTCGTACGCTCGTGCAAGATGCATATCTTCCGGCACTTGCTGACCATCACATATATATGAAATAGGCACTCCATATTGGGTCGCCATATCCAACGCACCACCTAAACTCGTTGCTTCATCAAGCTTGGTCATCATGACACTCGCAGGATTAAAGATACCAAATGCATTCATCACTTCCTTCACACTCGAAACCTGAGAGGTTGCAGAAACCACTAGCGATGATTTAATAAACATATCATCGCCACATAACATAGAGGCTTGCTCACTCAAATGGCTATCACGTTGACTCATCCCCGCTGTATCAATTAATATCAGGCGACGATCACAGAGATCATCAAGTACTTTACGAAGTTCCTCTCGGCTATCGGCTGTTTTTACTGGTATATCAAGGATTCGGCCATATGTACGCAATTGTTCATGAGCACAAACCCGGTAGTTGTCGATCGTCACTAATGCAACGTGACGATTACCATGTCGCAATGCATAACGTGCCGCTAGTTTTGCCGCTGTGGTCGTTTTGCCCACCCCGGTTGGACCCACCAGTGCAACCACACCACCTTCATTTAAGATTTCATCATTTGCCACCGGAATCATTCGCGAGAAACATTCCAGTGCATTTCTGAACAGCTCATCGGGATGAGTCCGCTCTGGAAGCTCTTCTGCCAGGGTTTTACAGAGTGAGTCACTTAAACCCAGGCTCATTAATTGCTGTATCAATTCAGCCTTTCTAGGATGACGACGTGTGAACTCATCCCAGGCCAATCCCGAGAGCTGCTTTTCAAGCATGCCTCGAAGACTTTTTAATTCAGATTGCATCTCAACAATCGCAGGCTCCTGCCCCCATTGAATATTAGCCTGTGGTACCTGTGTGCGCGTATTGATTCTCGCTTCACCTTCATAACGTGATACAGCACTCATCGGGGCACTTAAACGATCAGTCGGTATGCTGGGCTGCACAGGTGATTTCACTGCTGGCTGAGTATCGGATTGATGCCCTGATGACCCAGGCGAGACACGATCAGCGACACTATTTTGCCTCGCCTGCGGTGCTTGTTGTACTGCAGCAGTTCTCGGAAAAGCGGATTCATCATAGTCAATCGCCGCTACTATTTCGATGCCACCATCAACACGTTTGTTTGATAAAATCACAGCATCAGGACCCTGAGCATCTCGTACCATGCGCATCGCCTGTCGCACATCGGGGGCAAAATAGCGTTTAATTTTCATAACGATTCCCCACCTTTACTGCTATTGCTGCTCATTTGCTGCTTTATCACCATAACTACCTCTTCACACACGCTGTTCCACTATTCCGGTCTACCAATATTCGAAACAATTTTTATCTGTCTAGTGTCTGGCATTTCGTTATAAGACAACACATGTAAACTCGGTATTGTGTTTCTTACAAATTTTGCCAACATTGGCCTCAACGGTGCTGAAACGACTAAGACTGCGGGCTCTCCTGCCATCTCTTGTCGCTGTGTCGACTCCAACAGTGATTGATGAATTCGTTCAGCCAGTCCTGGCTCTAATCCACCACCACCCTGCATTGATTCTTGCAATAACTGTTCCAAAGATTGATCAAGAGAAATTACAGAAATTTCACTCGATAAACCATTGATATTTTGGATAATCATTCTTCCAAGACCAATCCTGACCGCTGCCGTCAGCACGTCAGGATCTTGACTTTTAGTCCCTTCAACCGCAAGTGTTTCGATAATGGTACGCATGTCCCGGATCGGAATATTCTCCTCCAATAGATTTCGCAATACTTTCTGAATCGTACCCAGCGGCATAATGTCGGGCACTAGCCCTTCAACCAACTTGGGTGCATTGGCTGCCATACCATCTAGCAAATGCTGAACCTCTTCGCGACCCAACAAGTCATATGCCTGACTTTGCAGTAACTGGCTGATGTGAGTTGCCACGACGGTACTGGCATCCACGACGGTATATCCCATCGTCTGCGCCTGATCACGTTGAGCGGGATCAATCCAGACCGCATCCATGCCAAATGCAGGATCCTTGGTTGGCGTTCCCGCCAAGGTACCAAATACTTGCCCTGGGTTGATCGCCATCTCACGGTCCGGATAGATATCAGACTCGCCAACCGTAACGCCCATCAAGGTAATACGATACGCGCCCGGTGAGAGTTCCAGATTGTCACGAATATGCACCGGTGGAATTAAGAAGCCGATCTCCTGCGTCAGTTTTTTACGAATGCCCTTGATCCGCGCCATCAACTGCCCATTCTGGTTTTTATCAACCAGCGGGATTAATTTGTAGCCAACCTCTAATCCAATCACATCCACAGGCAATACATCATCCCAGCTCAAATCTTTATTATCATCGCCCGCTTCTTCCGCCGCCCCCGCTGCCTGCCCACCCTGCGGCCCCGGCTGCGCTGATTGCCCTCGCTGAGTAACCGCCGGTGAATCACCACTGCGCGGCATAGGCTCGCCGGGGTTAAGCCCCAGCGCCTCTCGTTCAAGTGAGCGCTGATGAATTAAATAAGCACCACCAGCCGCCAATCCTGCAATCCCCAGGAAGATCATATTTGGCATACCCGGGATTAAACCAAGAATTCCGATGATACCAGCGGTCACACCAAGCGCCCGAGGGTTAGCAAACATCTGCGTTGAAAACTGCTGCCCCATGTCTTGCTCACTAGAAACGCGCGTCACCATGATCGCGGCAGCGGTGGATAGAATCAGTGATGGAATCTGCGCTACCAGGCCGTCACCAATGGTCAGCAAGGTGTAATTGTGCATCGCATCTGGAAATGCCATGTTGTGCTGCAACATCCCAATTGACAAACCGCCAATGATATTAATAAAGAGAATCAAGATGCCGGCAATCGCATCACCACGAACAAATTTACTGGCACCATCCATCGAACCATAAAAATCAGCTTCAGCGACAACCTCTGCGCGGCGGCGCATCGCCTCATCCTGGTCAATCGCCCCCGCATTCAAATCCGCATCAATCGCCATCTGTTTACCCGGCATCGCGTCAAGGGTAAAACGCGCGCTCACTTCTGAAATACGGCCCGCACCTTTAGTCACCACGATAAAGTTAATAATCACCAGGATTGCAAAAACAACCAGGCCTACTGCGTAATTGCCACCAACCACAAATTCACCAAACGCCTCAATCACCTGGCCTGCCGCAGCAGTACCGGTATGCCCTTCGAGCAGTACAATGCGCGTCGAAGCGATATTAAGCGCTAGGCGCAACAGCGTGGCAATTAACAGGATGGTGGGGAAAACAGCAAAATCAAGTGGTTTTTTAGCATAAACCCCAGACAAAATGACAATTAATGAAAGCGCAATGTTGAATGTAAAAAACAGATCCAACAGGAGTGGTGGCAACGGCACGACCATCATTGCCAAAATCGATATTAATAATAGCGGCGCTCCAATCAGCCCATTGCGACTGATTTGACGCGCGGTATCACCTAAACTTGCTTGAGCCATTACTTCACCTTACTCATCACGTTTTAAATCATCTGGAACCGGTAGATCATCCATCGTCAATATCTCATTAAAACGAGACTGCTTTTGCCTTAATTGGTAGACGTATGCCAGTACCTGAGCTACTGCAAGATAGAGGCCAGCAGGTACTTCGTCATTTATTTCTGTGCTATAAAAAAGCGCGCGCGAAAGCGGCGGCGCTTCGACCAAGGGGATGTTATTACTGTACGCAAGGCTTCTAATCTTTGCTGCAACCAAATCCTGCCCCTTCGCGACTACAATCGGCGCACCTGAGTTGGCTTGGTCATACTTCAACGCAACGGCATAGTGGCTTGGGTTTGTGATGATCACATCCGCCTTCGGCACCTCCTCCATCATACGTTTTTCAGCCATCGCCATCTGAGTTTCACGCACTTTGCGTTTCATCTCAGGGTTACCTTCGGTCTGCTTGTATTCGTCCTTCACCTCTTGCAACGTCATCTTCAACTGTTTGGCGTGATCCCATAGTTGAAATGGCACATCAATCACTGCTACTAAAATAGTGGAGCAACTCAATAGAATAAAGGCCCACATCAACAGATTACCCGCCTGCGCGATTGCAGGCTCAACGCTCTTGACACCAAGTAGCATGTACATTTCAGATTGATTCCACAATATAAGCACAGCAATCGACATCACTAATACGAATTTTGCCAACGCCTTAAGCAGCTCCATCAATCCCTTTATCGAAAAAATTCGCCCCAAACCCTTAATAGGATCAATCTTACTCCATTTAAAAGCCATGGCCTGGGTGCTGAATGACCAACCACTCAGCGCCAGCGGTGCAAAAAATGCCGCTAACATCACCACCACAAAAAATGGGATCAGTGCATACAACGCACTGATGATTGAATCTTCAAGCAATAATGTGAGATTATTGACGTCCATCAGATCCATGCGACTGGCAGTAAAAGCCTCACGCATTAAACCCATGATATCGATAACCAACTGCTCACCGAGCATCAAAAAGCCAACACCAGACACGAGTAACAGGCTCATCGTGGTCAACTCACGCGAGCGCGCCACCTGCCCCTTATCACGCGACTCCTGAAGTTTTTTGGGCGTTGCCTCTTCTGTTTTTTCCTGACCTGTATTGCTCTCTGCCATCGTCTATCTCGCAGAAAGCATATTGCCAACGGTCATCAAGGCATGTTCAAACAGACTATTAAACTGGGGTAAAAATATTCCCAGTGATGCCCACATGAAAATAAAACCGAATGTCAGCGTTAAGGGAAAACCAACTGCAAAAACATTTAGCTGTGGTGCAGCCCGCATCATCACACCAAAAGCAATATTAATCAGTAACAAGGCGACCACCACGGGTAAAGACATCAAAACAGCACCAGTGAAAATCCAGCTAGACCATTCGATCAACACCCAGATCCCATCCGGGCTAATCCCTTGCATTGAGACTGGCAGCATAGTGAAACTCTCTGCTAACACATCAATCACAACCAGGTGTCCATTGAGAGCGAGAAATAATAAGGTGGCCATAATAATGTAAAATTGACTGACGACAGGCACGGTCACGCCATTGGCAGGATCATTCATCTGTGCAAAACCAAGCCCCATTGTTTGTGCCATGATATGTCCACCCGTTTCAATCGCACTGAATATTAGTTTCACTGCAAACCCCATCGCCAGACCAATCATAACCTGCGCCATGGTGATTAACATGCCGTCAACACCCAGTGGGTCAATTGCAGCAGGCGGCGGCAGGATGGGTACAATGACGATGGTTAATGCGATCGCAATCAACATGCGAATTCTAGTGGGCACTATCCTTGCTCCAAAAACAGGCACAACTGCAATGAAGGCGGCAATGCGAATAAAAGGCCAGAAATAACTCGTCACCAGGGAAACTATTTGCTCGTCTGTAAAGTTCACTACATTGCTCACTCTAAAATGGCAGCCGTTAACCAATCATCATCGGGATATTTTCGATCAGTTTTTTCGTAAAGGTTGTCATCACCTGTAGAATCCACGGCCCACCAATCAACATGACAACAAAGGTAATAAAAAGTTTAGGGATAAAACTCAGTGTTGCTTCATTAATCTGTGTTGCCGCTTGAAACATACTCACCAGTAAACCGACAATGAGCGCAGGTATCAATAACAGCGCGATAATGACAATCGTCACCTCTAGTGCTGAGCGTCCCAATGTCAATACTGCTTCTGGCCCCATACCACTTACTCCACGGCATCCATCACATATAAAAACTTGATGCTAACGTCCCCATAATTAGCGCCCAGCCATCGACCAATACAAATAACATCAACTTAAATGGCAGAGAAATAATCAGCGGTGACAACATCATCATACCCATCGCCATCAGTACACTCGCCACTACAAGGTCAATAATTAAAAAGGGGATAAATATCATAAACCCTATCTGAAAAGCCGTTTTAAGCTCACTCGTTACAAAAGCAGGTAACAGCATCGATAAAGGTACATCGTCATATGATTCAATGTGCTCATTACCAGAAAGACTCGCGAATAGATTAAGATCACTATCGCGTGTTTGCGCCAACATAAACTTTCTAAACGGCTCGATCGCTTTTTTTGCCGCCTCCTCCGCTTCTATCTTCTCCTCGAGATAGGGTTTAACACCTGATTCGTAACTTGCCTCAAAAACGGGCATCATAATAAAGATCGTCAGGAACAGCGCCAAGCCCACCAATGTTTGTGTCGTTGGCGTTTGGGCAGTACCGAGCGCCTGCCTTAAGATGGCAAAGACAATGATGATGCGGGTGAATGAAGTCATCATCAATAACCCTGCCGGTAGCAGAGTCAACACCGTCATCAACGCTAATATTTGAATGCTTAAGGTATAGGTTTCGCCACCATTTTCGGCTGGTGATACCGTTAGTGCAGGAAGCCCAGTATTGGCAGAAGCAGTAGCAATCGATATGATAAACAGGAGTATTGAAATTGATAACCGTCTCATGGTTCCGTTCTCTTTTTCACCTGCTGTTTTAAGTGGGCCATAAAACCGTTGCTACCTTCTGCATCAGATACTTTAATTTTTACGCCATCGCCAATGCTGATATTATTTTCAAGTACATGCAGTGTTTGAATATTGCCAGGAGCAATACCCACTAACACCTGTGTATCACCTGCCTGAACGACTACAATTTTCTCTCGTTGTCCGACGCTGATCCCTGCAACTATTTTTAAATCTGCATTTGAAACACCACCCAGGCCACTATATCGTTTCATCAGCCAGGCTGCGCCCATGATCATCATCAAGACAACAAACAGACCCATTATTATCTGAATAATATTGCCAAACCCCATCACGTCAGGCGCTTTTTGAAGTTCAACTACCACCGTCTCATTAGCGAATACGGAGAATGGCGATAACAATGCAAATAACAGGAAATTTTTGTTCAAGACACTCACCTTAAAGAACAATTATTTAAGCTTCTTAACGCGTTCTTCAGCGCTAATCACATCTGTTAAACGAACACCAAACTTTTCGTTCACCACCACCACTTCACCATGCGCAATCAATGTCCCATTGACAATCACATCCATCGGCTCACCGGCAAGGCGATCTAACTCAACCACCGAGCCCTGATTTAATTTAAGCAGGTTTCTGATATTAATTTTGCTGCGCCCAATTTCCACCGATACCGTGACTGGAATATCAAGAATCATCTCAATATTTTCTTCCATGGCATTTAATGCGCCGGTATCTGGCTGCAATTTTTGAAAGTCAGCTGGGGCTGCCTCAACCTCTGCCGCTTCAGAGACTGCCTGTTCATTCATTGCGTCTGCCCAGTCGTCACCTACATCATCATTGTTATCAGTCGTATCATTCATACTTACTACCCCATCACTGTTTTCAGCTTTTTCGAACTCTCAGCCACTACACGCTCTGTAATTTTGATAGCATTTTTTCCATCAGATACTCCAAAACTTCCTCTAAACACGGGTATATCTTCAACACGAATAGTGACCTTATCCGGCAAATTGATCGGAATAATATCTCCAGCTCTCAGAGCATTAAGATCATTAAGTGAAATTTCCGTTTCTGTTAAAATACTGCTGATTTCAACATCAGCCTCTTTAATCTCCTCCACGAGCGCAACTGCCCAGCGATCATCATTATCATCACGATCACTCTGCACACCCGCATCTAATAACTCACGAATAGGCTCTACCATTGAATAAGGTAAAGTCACATGAAGATCACCACCACCACCATCAAGTTCAATATGAAATGTTGTTACCACCACCACTTCACTTGGACTTACAATATTGGCAAAGTGAGGATTCACCTCCATTCCTTGAAATGAAAAATCAACAGGCAACACAGGATTCCATGCTTCTTTCATGTCTTTAAAGCTAAGATCAAGCATCAGTTGAATGATTCGCTGCTCTGTTGGCGTAAATTCTCGTCCTTCAATCTTGGCGTGAAACTTTCCTTCACCACCAAAAAAATTATCTACCACAGTAAAAACAAGTTTGGGATCAAACACGAATAACCCGGTGCCTCGTAATGGCTCAACTTTTACAAGATTCAGACTTGCCGGGACAAACAAACTGTGAACATATTCGGCAAACTTCAACATCTGAACACTACCGACAGATATTTCAGCTGTTCTACGCAGCATATTGAAAAGACTAATGCGAAAGTGACGTGCAAAACGCTCGTTGATCATCTCCAATGTGGGCATACGCCCACGAACAATCCTATCCTGACTGTTAAAGTCATATTCATGAGCCTTTCCATCATCTAGAACTGCGTCATCTTCTGACTCAATATCGCCGCCAGTAACACCGTGGAGCAGCGCATCAATTTCATCTTGTGTTAACAGATCATTTACAGACATTTGAATTCCCTGGCTTACTGCATCACAAACCCAGTGAAATAAAGAGCCTCTACGTCACCGTTACCTGTCTCATCCTTTAAGATCTTTCGCAATTCCTCAAGAGCAAGATCTCGCAGCTTCTGCTTCCCGGCGGCATTGGTAATCATGTCAAAATCAAGGTCACTGAACAGCACCAGGAAGTTATTCTTAATCTTTGGCAAATGCGCTTCAATACTATCAATCACACTTTGATCACGAGACATCACCTCTACATTGATCTGCAAATAGCGAATCTGATTTTTGTCGATGAAATTAACCACAAATGCATTCTCAAAAATAAAATAGATTGCTGGCTCCTGCTCCTCGTTCTTTCTCTCTTTCTTTGATTTTGAACTACCTTTATCTGATGCCTCATCATCGCTACTGACCTCTTCGGATGCTGGAAAAACACCCGCAAAGTAAAGTGTAGCGACCACACTACCGCCAACAACTAATAAAGACGATAGGACAATAATGATGATCTTTAACAAGTTCCCTTTGGGCTTTTCAGCAGAAGCAACCTGCGCTACTGCTTCAGTTTCTTCATCTAATGGCATAACAGATTCCCTTTCCAAATCGATTTATAAGCACATGTCTCTGCTCCTTATGCAATCATTGCGCCATCAAATAAAATTAAATTTTACATATAAAAAACAATAAGATAAAAACTGACATAAACATATCGACAAATATTTGACTAATAGAATAGCGCAATCAAAATCACCACGGCAGATGCCTGACGCTACCTTGGCGATCTAGCATGATCACTTACCTGCTCTAGGCACAACGAAATGGGATGATATCCGCACACAGACAGCGGAGGTTTTAGATGACAGCTCTTTCAGACCTAAAGTTGTTACGGACTGGTTCGATATTTTGACTTGCATGCAGACTCAACACCCACCGGCTAAAACCGCTGGGTGTGTCTAATCAATACACTCGTAGCATGGATTTTTTGAAGAGTTTTTAAAAAACTTTAACTTTTCATTGCCTTATTCATTCGACCAAGTCCGTCTATATCTTCATCCGGCTGTAAAATCAGATGGACATGGTTCATCATCAAACAGTAGGCAAACACTTTTACGTCATATTTTTCTCTAAACTCTCTCAATGTTTTGAGGTAGTACTCAAAGTCACTTTTCTGTGCCAAAATGATCTGTCGATTATGCCCACGTTGGATGATGTGGTGGGGATAGTTCGGCAGTGCTACTCGTGCCGTCCTTGGCATAGTGCTTCCTCCTATGGCTGTTTTATTTTCTGTTTAACTAGCGGTTTCCTCTCAACAAGCACTGAAAATATACTGGAAATAAATCTGCCCCTTTTCCGTGGGATATTTATTATAAATAACATTGCCAGAAGATGTTAAATCACGATCCCGCTTTTTTCACCGCCACATTATTTCGCAAGTAAACGGGCTGCGCCTCTTCTGCACTCACTGCCAACCCTGCTTCAAAACCAATCACACCAAGTGCTGCGACGTCCCTCGCACGTGGAAAAACATCAGCATCGCAGCGATCCAATACGGTTTTATAACGGGTAATCAATTCACCGTGATAGGTTTTCCACGCAGTGCCGACCCCAACCCAGTGATCTATCTCTGGAATAAACGTATCATCCGGCTTGCACACACACTCATCGTCCAACAGCTTCACACCACCGTCAACACTACGCTGATAAGCCCCCCAGTAGACCTCCTCCATACGGGCATCGATACCGGCTAATACATTATCAGCACCAAACACTTCCATCGCACCATAGGCCATCGCCGCCAGTGATGAAACAGGCACCACCGGACGATCAATCGAAAATGCCAGCCCTTGCACCACACCCGTGCCAATACGCACACCGGTGAAGGCCCCTGGGCCACGGTCAAAGGCAATGGCATCCATCTGAGCCAATCTACAATCGGCCTCGCTCAACAGCGCATCGACCATCGGTAGGATCAGCTCCGCATGTTTTCGCGGCGCGATCTCAAAGCGTTCAATAACCTCGCCGTTGATTGAGAGTGCCGCTGAACAAGCTTCGGTTGAGGTATCGATTGCGAGTAGTTTCATAAATATACACCGTCATTTTGTAGCAGGTGAGCAAAAAAAACACCTCTGGCAGCGGAATCTAGCGTTCGTTTATACATCCTGAGTTCCCATCTTCTCCGGAGTAACGTTCGAGTTGTTTTTCACATTCATCGCGCCACAAAAGCCAAGCACCTTGGATTCATCACGCGTGCGGCGCATCGGCGGCAGGTCTTTCAAAAAGGTTTTGCCGTAAGACTTGGTTACTAGGCGAGGGTCGCAGATCATCAAGATACCACGATCATTTACATCACGAATCAAACGACCAGCACCCTGTTTAAGGGTAATCACTGCATTAGGTAAAAGAAAATCCCGAAATGGGTTGCCGCCACTTTTCTTCAGCGCATCCATCCGTGCCTGCAACACCGGGTCATCGGGGGTGACAAATGGCAGCTTATCGATGACAACACACGAGAGTGCTTTACCACGCACATCAACCCCTTCCCAGAAACTACTGGTGCCCAACAACACGGCATTACCGAGACGACGAAAGGTATCGAGCAGTTCATTACGCGGTGAATTTCCCTGAATTAACAGCGGCGCTTCAAAACCCTTCTCTGCCAGTAATTCCGCTGCACGTCGCAGTGCGCGATGGCTGGTGAATAACATAAAGGCACCGCCATCACACGCCTCTAATATCGGCAGTGCTTTATCCACCACGGCCTCCACATGTTGTGGTGAATTCGGCTCCGGCAGATTCTCTGGCAGGTAAAGTACGCTATTATCACGAAAATTAAACGGGCTATCCCAACGCGCGGTTTCGGCATTCTCCACCCCTAGACGTTTGGTGAAGTGATCAAAGTTATCACCCACCGCCAGTGTTGCAGAGGTATAGACCCAGGCACTTTTATAACGCTTTGCATGCTTATCAAAGGTTTCAGCAATATTCATCGGCGTGTCGTGTAACATAAAAGAGCGGCGCGTGGTTTCGTACCACTGAATACGCTCCTCTTCATGGGCCTGACTAAACGCCTGCAGGCGATGCATCAGCTCCAGGCTACGTTGCCAGCAACTCTCAAGCCCTTTGCCACGCACCGCCGCCTCTTCCAGTTGGTTCGATAATTTTTGTAGCTGCGTCTCTATCTCTTCCATACCTATCTTTACCGCAGGCAGGCCACACAATTCATTCCACGGTGCACGCTGTTTTTTCATACCCAGCGCGAGGCGAAAATCATACAGCACTTTTTCAAGGTCTTGTGCCACCCTCGTAAGTGCTGGCATATCGCCTGCTTCATTGACCTGTTCGGCGATCACATCACGCCCCAGATCTAACAGTTGTCGCCCACTCAAAAACTGACCAAAAAAGTTGGAGGCAATCTCCGGCAGCTGATGTGCCTCATCAATGATAAAGGCATCCGCACTCGGTAACAATTCACCAAAACCCTCTTCTCTTAGCACCATGTCTGAAAATAGTAGATGATGATTGATCACCACCACATCCGCCTCTTGCGCACGCTTACGCGCCTTCACCACATGGCAATCACTAAATACATTACATTCCTGGCCAAGACAATTTTCACTGGTCGAGGTTACCTGTGGCCAGATCGGCGCATCGTCATCGATGCCGGTAACCTCAGCCACATCACCGGTACTGGTTTTACCTGCCCATTGGCGAATCGCCTGAAAATCTTCCACCAAATGTTTGACATGCGCAGTGCCAGAGTGCTCCAATAGATCCAGCCTATGATTGCAGAGATAGTTACTACGCCCCTTGAGCATCGTCACTCGCGCGGGGATTGCCAGCGCCTTTTGCACCGTCGGCAGGTCACGATGAAACAACTGGTCTTGAAGTGTTTTTGTGCCGGTCGAAATAATCACCCGTTTACCAAAACGCAGTGCTGGCACCAGATAGGCGAAAGTCTTACCAGTACCGGTACCGGCCTCACACACCAACACGGTTTGGTTATCGAGCGCCTGCTCAACTGCATCACTCATCTGCTGCTGCTCAATACGTGGCGCAAAACCATCAATATGATGCGCAAATGGGCCACCAGCACCTAGCAGCTCGCCAGCACTTTTTAAATCAGCAAAAAAAGACATTACATTTAGATATTTTAATTTTACAGGGGTGATGAACAGAGGAGCATTAACCGTCAGCTTGACTGTCCCACAGCTCATCGTCTTCAAGGCCGTTTTCACGCGTCCAGGCAAGGTGACTAATAATTTTAAATTTAGCGACTGACATCGCACCACGTTTAGCACGCTTGCTGGAGCCGCCGTCATCCATCGCCTCTTTCAATGCTGCGCGTGATGCCTCGTAGATCTCAAAGGTTTCCAGCTCTTCGTCAAGCAGCACCAGCACCACCAGATCCCACTCCTGTTCCATCTTGAGTTGCCCGATACGCTGACCAGTCTTGGCCTCATCAAAGATAGTGCGACCCTTGATCTGCACCTTTTTACCTTTACGCGAGCCACTGTTGCCAATAGCATCACAGCCTGCAATGGATGGATTACAGAGTTCAAGGTCGAGTAGCCGGATCGCATCATGCTGGGCGATTTCACCACTGACACCCGCCAGTGGTTTTCCGGTCGCACGACGATAATTCGCCGCCAAACGACGCGCTTCAGAGATTAGCTTATCAACCGAATAGAGACCCACAGAACCCAAAACCTCATTTTGTTATAGATGGCTTGTCATTTTACTCAACATTTAAAACAAATAACCACTATTTTTCAATTATTTATGTAATATCGTCATGAGTAATCTGCACTGGAGTTGAGAATGGATACGCACCCACTGATCACAGCACTGCAAAACAAGGCGATTTATGATCATCCCGTCAACAAATTTGAGCTGATCGAGACCCACTGCGCCTGGGTGCTACTGACGGGCGAGTACGCTTATAAGATCAAAAAACCACTCGACCTCGGTTTTCTCAACTTTTCAACACTGGAGAAACGCCGCCATGTGTGCAGAGAAGAGCTCCGTCTGAACAGACGCCTTGCAGATGAGGTCTATCTCGATGTGGTCGCAATCACAGGCTCAGCCGACAACCCACAGTTGAATGGCGATGGTAGGGTAATCGAATATGCGGTCAAGATGCGTCAATTTGAAACAGGAATGGAGTTTGATCAATTAATCAAACAGAGCGCATTAAGCAACGATGATATCGACGAGCTCGCCAGCCGTGTTGCCAGCTTTCATCAATCACTCGATGGGGCTAGTGATGATACTATCTATGGCACCATTGATGCGATTCGCAAATCGATGCTGGAAAACTTCAATCAGATTAATACAACCTTACCGAACGATATTGAACGCCAACTGCTCGAACAGCTTCAACAATGGACAAGCGATGAGCTAACCCGACTGACAGCCACATTAGAAAACCGAAAACGAAATGGCTTTGTCCGTGAATGCCACGGTGACCTGCACCTCGCCAACATCACTCGCTATCAAAGCCGAGTAATGCTGTTTGATTGCCTGGAGTTCAACCCTGCACTACGCTGGATCGATCAGATCAGCGATATCGCCTTTATGGTGATGGATTTTGATGCGCATGGTAAAAGCGATTTCGCTTTCCGTTTCTTGAACAAATGGCTGCAACAGAGCGGTGACTATGCTGGTGTACCACTGTTGCGACTCTATCTCGTCTACCGCGCAATGGTACGCGCCAAAATTACGGCAATTCAACATGCACAACATTCAGATAGCGGCCATTTGGCACAGTGCCAGCGCTACCTCACCCTTGCACGCTCATACACAGCACAACAGACAACTCCCTTGATAATTACCCATGGCCTTTCGGGTTCCGGCAAAAGCTCTATCTCACAACTGATCCTTGAACAACTCGGCGCAATACGCGTGCGCTCAGATGTTGAACGTAAACGGCTGCATGGGTTGAGCGCCGAGGCACGCAGTCAATCGACCCTTGGCGAAAAACTCTATAGCGCCATATCAAGTGAAACTACCTACCAACGCCTCGCCACAACCGCACAAGCGATTACAGCCAGTGGTTATCCAGTCATCATCGATGCGACATTTTTAAAACAGGCTCAACGACAGCAATTTAAAATCGTCGCTGGTGAACTAAATGTGCCGTTTATCATCCTTCATTTTCACGCCAAAGAAGCGTTGTTACGCCAATGGGTTATAGCCCGTAATGAAAAAGGTGGCGACCCATCCGAAGCCGATATTTCTGTCTTAGAATATCAGATAAAAACACAGGAACCGTTGAATGAAGAGGAGTTGTTAAATACAGTAACAATAGATTCAAGCAACGAAGTTGATATCAGATCAGCATACAAAAAGATCATCAATATGGCCCGGGCTGAGTCTTAGGTGAAACCAATAAATGATAATGATTATTCATCAAACAGTAACACAATACCTGGGGCCCGAAACGTTGATGCACCTCCTCCAGCGTTTTGAAAAAGGCGTTGAAACAATCGGTTCCATGAAAAACAGACTGCAAAACTATAACTATCAAGACTTGGATTCAACTAATAAGCGCATAACTTGAAGTAAGTAGAAAAGGCGGATTACGCTTCGCTAATTCGCCCTACGCGCTTTGTAATTGATCTTGTCGAGACGATTGCTTTTGAATGCAGGTCAATTAATATAATAAGTCAAGACTTGACCCCTTTCTTTCATCTTTCTTTCATTCGACACTTTTGGCAGTCTGCCTGGATGAGATTGTTAGCCCAATCTTGACTCTCTGACAGCACTTAATATGTCTTTCGTTGTCGCTTTTGTTTTTATTCCACTCACATCGAAAGGCGATTTTCCTTTTTTTCTTTTGGATATAAGAGAAAAAGTGGCTCCATCTCTTCGTCGAATTTCAACCTCTTCTTTTTGTGCTATATTTAATAGCTTAGACAAATTTTGACGAGCTTCTGAATAGGTAAATACTTTCATTTCAACTTACTCCATCACTTCGATATTGAGATCGTACGCTACTTTCTTCATGCGCTTGTCTAATGTTATTAATGGGATTGATAAATGGTTTGCACATTGTAAGAAATATGCGTCATAAGCATAAATGTTATAATCGAATGCTAATTTTAATGCTCTTTGAATATCAACAGAAACTAGTCTTACTGGAATTGAACTAGCCGCATCAAATGCTGATAATGCTTCATCACGCGTTAGTTGCTTTCGTTTAACCATGGCAGTTAATGCATTGCCAATTTCATAAGGTAGGATTTCAGGTGCAATTGCATTGGATTCTGATGTGAGCTGGATAATGCTGTCTTTTTCCGGCTCATCCAAAGCAACCGCTAAGAAGATATTTGTATCAGATATAATATCCATACAGACAATTGTACAACTGCATGATTTTTTGTCAAGGGGCTACGCTTGCGTCCATCGGGTTTCGGTATTTCAATCCGTCGAACTCTCTCCTTGTTCAGCTATTTTCTAGAGAATTGTGTATCAGGATTTTCGGTAATTATTAACAATCAACAACTCTGACCCTATTGATTCTGCTTATTGATTCCGTTGGTGCCGTGACTTTGAATCCAGAGAAGGAAGACGTAAAAGAAGCGGCTTGATTAAAAAAAGCGACAACTATCTTGAAAAACACCGCCGCTGTTGAGGCGGTGGCGAAAGATGATGTGAAAATTCAATGTAGGTCGGGTTAGTGTTTTTTCTTGCGTAACCCGACAGGCATCGCGAAGCGATACAACATTAAACCCGCCAGCCATTTATAACCATTCTTTATCAGCTTTCCCTTAACCTCACTGCATGCGGTGGATTACGCTTCGCTAATTCGCCCTACGCGCTTTGTAATTGATCTTGTCGAGACGATTACTTTTGAATGCAGGTCAGTTAATATGATAAGTCAAGACTTGACCCCTTTATCTTTTTGATGTCTGCAGCGTAAACAGTGTTTGTGTGTGTGTAAACACCATAGTTCAAAAAAAACCACCATTATTCCGACGTACCCGCCAGAATAATGGTGATGGAACCAGTTGTACCGCTCTACTTAGATGGTTTAACAGCGCAATTGGAAAATTTCAACGTATCCGTACCTGCTATTAATCCTCTTTCTGTAGTGGACACTCATCTGGGTTCTGTTCACATACTCTGTCAATCCATGATTCAAAACTACCGTAGAAAGTTTCCAGATAAAATTTAATCATTTTATCAAAATCAATTTTCTTAAACAGCTTGCTTGAGGATAATGATTTGCCAGGATTAATATTGAAATTCAGGAACTCTATTTCTGAGTCTGAACCCAACTCAATAACCAATTTTAATGGTTGCGGCATTACTGTTTGAGTCTGTGTGTAAGGGAAAGGAAACTGCCAATTTCCTGTGCCATTGGCACATGCTCCCACTGGGCCGGTAAAATCAATACCTCCTAAATACAGTGTTTCGCCCTGTGAAAACAAATCTTTAATGGTTGTGTTCTCAGGTACGGTATTATAAGGGGAATCATCAAATACATTTCCAAATCCATCAGACCAGACAAAGCGTGAAGCTTTGATGATACGCATGCCACAAAAATTATTAGGGAAGATGACTTCCCCTTCATAGCTTGGCAAGTCCTTTAAAAATTGTGTTGGAATCGTAATCGTTGGTTGGCTATCAATTATCGAGGTAAAATCAACAACGACTCGATACTTGTCATTTCCAAGTGTTCCACTTAGCAGCTTAATATATTGAGGAGTATCTGGAAATTCAGATATTCCAGATATTCCAGAATCCCCCCCAGAAGTACTGTTTGGTTGAGTCGGTTCGGCAACAAAGAATGGCTCAAAATCGGTCAGGCGCAATCCTTGTGCTGTCAGTTCTTCGCCTTTTGATACAAAATCTTTCCAGGCCAGGCCTTTTGTAATGGCACTGTTACCGGCAATGGTATTGCCACCTGCAAGGATATTGCCACCTGTAGGGACATTGCGACCTGCAAGGGTATTGCCACCTGTAGGGGCATTCCGACCTGCAAGGGTATTGCCACCTGTAGGGGCATTCCGACCTGCAAGGGTATTGCCACCTGTAGGGGCATTGCTACCTGAGCCACTACGCCAAGCACCAACGTATTTTCTGACACCACCCGTTTTAATGATCTCAACATCGTATAAGCGCAATCCTTTGCCCTTTAATTCATTGTTTTTTCTAATAAAGGCTCTCATGCGTAATGCTTTGTTGATAATATTGCTGCCAGACCCTGTACGCCAGTTACCCACATATCGGTAGGTATTGCCTTTTTTATAGATCTCGAAGTCCCACAGTCGATAGCCTTTGGCAGTCAGTTCTTCGCCTTTTTTTGTAAAGTCTTTCCATTTCAAACCTTCAGTAATAATATTATTTCCTGTGCCTGTGCGCCAGTTACCTACATACACGCGTTTACCTGACTGTCTGAATGTCTCGAAATCCCACAATCGGTAGCCTTTTTGGGTCAACTCTTCACCTTTCTTTAGGAACGCTTTCCATTTCAAGCCTCTACTGATGATGTTATTACCCGAGCCATTACGCCATGAACCGATATATCGCTTTTTGGTACCTTTCCTAATCACCTCAAAATCATCTAGACGCAGTCCTTTTTCGGTCAATTCTTCCCCTTTTTTTAAAAAAGCATTCCATCTCAAAGGCTCGGTTATCAAATTAGTGCCGCTACCACTATCCCAAACCCCTATATATTTGTATTGTGCGAATGTTGGTGCTGCAGAAACACAGAGTAACATCGCTATTATTCCTACGGTGATTGATTGATACCAGGTGGTCTGCGGTTCTGGTATTAATTCTTTGTTCAATACATTTTCTGACATATTCATTATGAAACCTTATTTGTTAGATATCAGCTTAAACCCAATCAGTCGTTAGTGGTCTGGTCTGCTTCAATGTTCCCCACAATTTTTTGAAAACCTAGGATACAGACAACTCTTGAGAGAATGGTGTGACAATATATTTATACATGTGTGAAGCCCCATGTTTTTTCCGTAGTTCACCTGTGCAAATAAACCCAAATGCAGAAAAAACCCAAAAATGACACTATCACTCGTTCAGGTTAATTACAGCCAGTACCCATAGAATTAACGCTGTTTTAACGCTAATTCACGATGCCTCCCCCTGATCATTGAAGTGGTATCCGAAACCTGAACAGGTTGTTAAGCTCTGATTGCATATTCGCACCGAACCTGACCACTCATTCGCAAGCAATCTGATCATTCTTAACGTATTGATTTAACGTCGCTATTGCTACGCTTCCCGCTTTTAGTTGGGCGGGGAGCAAAACATGGCGAAAAAGAGGTTATCAATGCGAAAAATCAGAGATATTTTACGTCTGTGTTACGAGGCTAAGTTGCCCTATCGGGTCATCGCGACGACACTTAATATCGGTTATGGCACCGTCGTGGGCCTACCTCAAGCGCGCCCGCGAAGCGGGCGTTGTTTGGCCCTTACCTGCGGGAACGACCGAACAATCGCTTGGCACATTGTTGTTTCCATCTGTCTCACAACCAAAGTCTTGTCAGTACGCCGTGCCCGATTTTAATCAGGTTCGTTTAGAGCTGAAGTCAAAATGTATAACGCTACAGCTGCTGTGGCAGGAATATCGGGAGATCCACCCGGACGATGGCTACAGTTATGCGCAGTTTTGTCGACTTCGCCAAACTAAGTGTTTGCCGTTCTCCAATTGATCTAAAATTGGCTACGCTGAACTCAACCAACATAACTACACCCCTCTTACTGACTATTTCCGCCCGTTTAATGGATTTATCAATCCGCGATCTCAATAATTAAAATATAAGACATTATTTGTCAAAAACAACCAAATAACTGAATTAAATTCATTAAACCTAAAGCCCTTAGGCTCGAAAATTCTGAATCAGCCTTTACAAAAAAGATGGGGAGTAACTCTTTAATAATACTGGCAACCCGGATCCATCTCTCAATAAACCCTGGATCCCGGCTAAAAAAACCACCTGAATGACTAGTCAAATGACAAATATTTACTTAACGAGACCTTTGCATCACCTTAAGCAAACTCCGTTCCGCTTAGGTATCAATATTGCACCCCGGATACTCGGATACTCGGATACAGAACCAGACCCAAGCCCAGGAGAACTAGTTGCCCCCAGGCTTTCCAACACAACGTTTAACTATCAATACCGACGGATCAGTCTGAACTAAAAAACCACCTACACATATTGACCTTGCTATAAATATTGCTTACATTGCACAGACTATCAAATGAACAAGGAGAGTTCGTAGTTTATCTGAACACATAAAGCACCACACAAAGTGTAAGCTTTGATGATGGGTGCCCCCACTCAAACAAGGAATAGTTATGAGCGATAAAAAAGATAAATCAGGCGTTACTCGCAGAGATTTCCTCGCCACCACCGTTAGCGCTGCATCATTAGCCTGCTTTCCCTGGATACCTAAGGCGGCAGTGGCCAAACCTTCAGCGGAAGCGGCGCCGAGAGGTGCCGCAATTGCCAGGCTTCGCATCTACCCAGCGATCGGTATTTGCCGTGTTGGCGGTAGCGAACAATGGTTTCTTGCCCCTGAAGTACCGGGTCTTCCACCGCACCCAGAGGGTGGTTATAAAGACGGTGACAGTAAAATTAAAAAGCAAGTGCAACGTTTTCGAGTTTATGCGTTTGATAAAGAAAATCGCGTTATCGGCGAGATCACCGCTAAAGAGCACGCTATCAACTGGAGTGTGCATCTGGCCAACACCAAAGCGGCGTGGTACGGGTTTAATAATCCATTAGATAATGGTGAGCGTGCGCCCGGCTTGCCCACACAGAAACGTAATCAGTACTTTGTGTCCAATGAAAAACGTGAACGGATGCTAGTGATTGATGGCAAGAAAAAAACCATTAAGGGCAAACAGACTAACCCTGACGGCAAGAATCCTGAGTACGCATTTGAAGGTAAATTCTGGGACAAGCAGACAGTCGGCCTTGGTGATTTGCGCACGGACACAGCTGGGCGGCTGTTGGTGTTTCCACCTGATGGTCAATCAGATTCGCCTAATAGTGTCGCTATTACCAGTTTCGCAGACAATGATGGCTGGCATGACGACTGGTGTGATGGCCCAGTCACTGCGAACGTAACGATAAAAGGTAAGCGGTTTGAGGCTGAGTCATCGTGGGTAGCTTGCGTGGGCCCAGACTTTGCGCCAGAAATTCCACCAATCACCACACTTTATGATGTAATTGCTGACTTGAATCATCAACAGAAATGGACACAAGCGTCAAACGGCCCACTTTCGTTCCGCAAACATATATACCCCACCTTCCGTCGTACAGCACTCATGAAGTGGGTGAACAACGCCGCAAACCAGCGCGAAGGTTGGTTACCAGGTATGGTGGACCTTTCCGATGAGCAGGTGATTAAAAAGCTGGCCGACCCAAGCAAGCAGAATGAGCCGTTTCGAAAATCAGTACTGGAATTTTTTCGCGATCCAAACAAGCAAGGTGATGAGGCCTACAAAGAGCAACGCCTGAAAATCCCCTATATGATGGGTGACGGGGTGAACTACGACGGCAGCCCACTGCAGTGGTTTCAGTTTCCACTACTGCAATACAGCTACCTACAAGCCTGGGCGGCGGGTGATTTCATCAACGACTTCGACGATGACGAGCTCAAGCCTATCCGCTCTCTCGATGACATCCCTTTACAGGATCAGCCCGCCTCACTCACCGAGGCCGCGCTCGAACCCTGCTCCGGCGGTGCCTTTCACCCCGGTGTGGAGCTGACCTATTATCTACGCCTTGCCCCCATGTATGCGCGCAATTATGACCACAGCGCAGAGCCGTTTCGCATTGCACATAAAGACAGGGGCCGCTTCGTGCAAAACATCGGTCGCTTGTTAACACCAGAAAAAGCCTTCGAGGGTGGCGATAGTGCACCGCCTCCGATTGGCTACCAAATGGCAGGGGATCTGACCCGCTGGATGGGATTACCCTGGCAATGTGATGCATTCAGTTGCCAACAGGTCTTGTTGCAGGAGAATTTTCCAACAGCCGTCTGGTGGCCAGCACTACTGCCGATCGATGTGCTAACTGAGGAAGACTATACCTTGCTGATGAACAAAGAGCTGTCGGACACACAAAGGATCAAGTTCTTTAATACACGAGAAGCCTGGTCAAGAGATGTGGCCGGTATCGGCTACCATGCAAATGCCAGCTACTGGGATGGAATTACTAATATGATCATACTCTGGGAGCGAATGGGATTTGTGTTAAAACGACCAGGGCCTAAAGGCGAGACAAGTCTCGATGGTGTACCCGAAGAGGTGTTTGTTGAAGTGGGTCGAGCCGATACGATGGAGTTTCGCTTTAACTGGAAACCCAGAGACGGCATGTTGCCAAACTAGGTATGAATTACCCTCGTGTTGCCGTGATTGGCGGTGGTATTGCTGGCGCAGTTGCCTGTTTGCGTCTTGTCGATTCAGAGGCTCAGCTGCTCTGGATCGCACCCATAGACAACGTTCACGATAAATATGGCGAGCACCTGTCAGCGGCTGCTCGCCCGCTGCTGGAGCAGGTCAATGCACTTGGCCTGCTCGAACGCCCATACCACCGCCAGGCCAATGTCATACTGTCATCCTGGGGCTCTGATAAGATCGCTGAGCGTCATTCGATAGTCCACCTGGAGGGGCCGGGCACCGTTATCAATCGTCGCGCTTTTGAACAGGACCTCGCAGATGAAGTCAGTCATCGTGGTGTGACACGAAGAGATGTCATGCTCAAGGACGCCCGCCTTAATCAAGGCCATTGGCAACTGGAACTTGAAGATGGAAGTGAGAAAGTGGATTACCTTATTGACGCCAGTGGCCGCCATGCCATCATTGCCAAACAATATGCGCCCCGTTTTCGCTCCGACCAACTTGTCGCAGTCATCGCCTTTCTTGAACAGAATGCCGCCGCCGATATTGTACCCACCCGCGCGACGCTGATAGAGGCGGTTGCCGATGGCTGGTGGTACGCAACATTATTGGCTGATGGTCGGCTAGTCCTCAACTACTATACTGACCCCGATCTGCTACCCACAGACATCAGCAGAGAAACGAGTGTGTTTAATCGTCTGCTCAGACAGACACGATACATTGATCGTTGGATTAACGAAGCCGAGTTTGAGTTAAAATCCCCGCCCCGTCTTGCCAGTGCAGGCACAACCTGGATCGCACCAGCAGCAGGAGAAAGCTGGATTGCCGTTGGCGATGCAGCCGCCTCTTTTGACCCACTGTCGTCGCACGGTATGACCACCGCACTCTGGACCGCGATTACCGGTGCCGATGCCGCAATTGCCTACCTGTCCGGAAACCGTGAACCATCTATCGGCTATACAGGTAAAGTCGCCGCCGGAATCCAGGAGTTCCTGAATTCACGCACCACTATCTATCAGCAGGAAAATCGTTTCAAAGAGAACACGTTCTGGGAGCGACGTATAAAATAATTGTTCGAACAAATAACGGGCTGCCTTCCTCCAAGCATATCATGCCTTGTAGCTTGGGTTTAGTGCCGTTTACGAAACCCGGGGTTCATTTCATTCAACCTAGGCTACTTGCTTCACCTAAACACCACTATTTTCAAATACAATGATTAAAACTATCAAACAGATTAATACCACTTTAATCCAAAACAAAGAACGATATAGCCCCCTGGACTTAAACGGTAGCAGCTCCATCACACTTTCCAGCTAGAACCGTCTGTTTAAAGACTTTCAGCATCCGAGGGTCGTCAGGACTTCTCATCAATGGAAACTCACGATCAATAAAACTATCTGGCCGACCATCAAGCATTTCGACATAAAGCTCAAAACTATGTTTTTTTATTCGCCGCTTTAAAACTCTCACATTAATATGGATATATTCGAAGAAGGCAGTAATAAAAACAGAAAGAATATAATATCTTGAAACCCAAAAAGGCCTGAAAATCAGGCCTTTTTTAAACACAAAACTTCTCTAAACAACCATCCCGTTAGAACGGGATATCATCATCAAAGTCATCAAAACCCTGCGCGGGTGCTGAACCCTTGCTCTGATTACTTGGCGCTCCATCACCCTGGGTTTGATTTTGGTTCTGGGTTTGATTCTGATTTTGGCTCTGGTTTTGACCGCCACCATAACCACCACCGTCACCAGCGCCGCCACGGCTATCCAGCATCTGCATTTCACTGGCGACGATCTCGGTGGAGTAACGATCCTGGCCACTGGTTTTGTCTTGCCATTTACGAGTCCGCAAGCTGCCTTCTACGTAGACCTTTGAACCCTTCTTCAGGTATTCACCCGCGATCTCACCGAGGCGGTTAAAAAAGACAACGTTGTGCCATTCGGTACGTTCCTGCTTCTCACCCGACTGCTTGTCTTTCCATGATTCACTGGTTGCAATCGTAACATTGGTGACCGCTGAACCACTTGGCATGTAACGGACATCTGGGTCTTTACCCAAATTGCCGACCAAAATTACTTTATTTACGCCTCTTGCCATTATCGTTCTTCTCCCACAATTGTGATGTTTAACTATACTCTAGACCTTTGCGTGATTGTTCTTTTGTCCTCTGGCCGCGTTAAAAACGCACTTAATCGGTCATTTATAGCGATAATCCCCTCACTCCGTACACTTTTGCCTCGCCTAAAGCGCCTACTGTTGGTGCCAGAGAACAAAGCCCCTGTTCGTACAAAGGTCTCACTCTATTTAATTTTCAATCAATTTTGAGGCACACGCTTATCTGCATCATCAGCCGCGCCATCTTTCGCGGTACCTAGTTCTGAATCATCGACCTGTTCAACAAACTGTTCCAGCGCATCGCCATCTAGCTCGCGGTTATCGACCTTCAGATAAGCGGCACCTTCTTCTTCAACATACAACGCCTCAACCACGCCCTTAACCTGTTTCAGGTCATACTCAAGCTTCTCCACCCGGTCTGCAGGAATATCACCCACGTGCAGCATAAAGTTAGCGAGAAAACGCGGTGTTTCCATTGTTCTCGCGACGAAGAACCATGCCCCCGCCACCACAGTGCAGAAGAAAAAGACACCCGCCAGATCATACCAGCCATAGATGGCACCGCCCAACAGACCACCAACAAAGGCGCCAAGAAACTGCGAAGTAGAGTAGACACCCATCGCGGTGCCTTTTTTGTCTGCCGGTGAAAACTTGGCAATCAGTGACGGTAGCAACGCTTCCAATGTATTAAAGGCGATAAAGAAACAGGCCAGCAGCAGGCAGATCGCCCACAATGAATCATAAAAGAAAACCAAACCTAATTGTGCAATCAGAATACCGCCAATCGCCGCAACGAAGACCTCCTTAATCTTGCGTTTCTTTTCCGCAATAATAATGAAAGGAATCGAGATGCCCAGTGACAACAACAGCACCGGCAGGTAAACATACCAGTGATGCTCAACCTCAAGGCCCGCATAGTCACGCAGTGCAAACGGCAGTGCGATAAAGGTCGAGGTGAGAATCACATGCAGTGAGGCGATGCCGTAATCAAGCCGCTGTAACTGGCGATCTTTCAGAACATTCACAAAGTAGCCCGGTACCGGCTCCGCATCGCGGTGAAAGCTACTCTTTACTGGCGTCGGCACGATAAACTTCAGCACAAAAATGCCGCCAATCGCCAAGATTGCGGTCAACCAGAAGATACCCTGCACGCCGATCACGCCATTCAACATCGGCCCCAGTACCAGCGATGCGGTGAAGGAGAGGCCGATACTCATGCCGATAACCGCCATCGCCTTGGTGCGATGCTCTTCACGGGTAAGATCTGCGGCCAGCGCCATGACCGCCGCCGCAATCGCGCCACTGCCCTGTAACGCGCGACCGATAATAATGCCCATCATGCTATCCGCGGTAGCGGCAACCACACTGCCAATCGCAAAAATCACCAGACCGAGCGCGATGATCGGCTTGCGCCCGAACTTATCTGACATCATGCCAAATGGAATCTGGAACAGCGCCTGAGTGAGACCATAGATACCGATCGCGAGACCGATCATCACTGGGGTCACCCCTTCAATGTCTGTCGCAAAGAGCGCAAAGACCGGCAGGATCATGAAAAGCCCCATCATTCTCAAGGAAAAGATACCGGCAAGCGAGAACGCTGCGCGCTTTTCAATCGGGGTCATATCTGTATGGATCATGGAACTGTTTTGCCTTCGACGAGCTAAAAGAGTGTATA
>QIJH01000145.1 GCA_003232725.1 Chromatiaceae bacterium
GCATGATGTCACTACCCGATCTAAATGCCGTTATTGAGATTGTTATTAATGCAGCAAAGCAGGAGTTAAATCCGCGTTTCAGACACAGTGAGCGTGAATATAAATCGGATGGCAGCATCGTTACTGAAGCGGATTGTGCAGTACAGCAAGTGATCGAAGGTGCGCTAAAACAGCAGTGGCCAGAGATTCTGTTTGTCGGCGAGGAGATGAGTGAGGCGGAACAGATTGTACTGCTGTCCACTAACGATCAGGCGGTGTGGTGTCTTGATCCCGTTGACGGTACTAGTAACTTCGCCGCTGGCATCCCCTTTTGTGCTGTTTCATTGTCGTTGTTAAAAGGTGGTGATGTATTGATGGGTATTGTATACGATCCGATGCGTGATGAATGTTTTACCGCTATCAAGGGTGAAGGTTCATGGCTCAATGGTGAATTACTGGGTAAGTGTATGCCTGAACCGCCACTCGCCAAAGGGATTGGCATGATTGATTTAAAAAGACTACCGCGAGCGTTAGCAATACGCATCATCGATGAAAAACCTTTTAGCTCACAACGCAATGTTGGTGCTGTTGCATTGGAATGGTGCTGGATGGCTGCAGGGCGCTGCCATGTTTATCTGCATGGTAAGCAACGTATCTGGGATTATGGTGCTGCTAGTCTAGTGTTACATGAAGCAGGTGGCTATTCTATGACGCTTGATGGTGACGCGGTCTTGTCTGTCAGTCTTGAGCCGCGCTCTGCGGTGGCTGCACTTAATAAAGAACTGTTCGATGAGTGGGTGGTTTGGTTAGGGATTGTCAGGAAGTAAAAAACGACTCTTTTCCCTGATGTTGATGTAATTCAATCCTGCAGAAAATAATTTTCCGCTTGCTTTCACGTTACTTGATGAGTGCTATGACGGTGGGCAGAGCGCCTGATTTTTCCGCTTGGAGAAATGGTTTGATGTGAGAGAGGGAGCCACAAGTGAATCATTTGTATCGGCAATGCTATTAACAAACGGTCCCAGACCTATTTTTGTATGGTGCGTTACCTAGCGGCGACCACCACGTTTATTTTTGGGTTCTTCAAAGTTCACGCGTAAAGATTTTCCGCTGAAGTCTTTGCCATCAAGACCTGAAATTGCGGCGCGCGCCTCGTGTCCTTCCATCTCGATAAAGCCAAAGCCTTTGCATTTATTAGAGAAGACATCCGTTGCTAGTTTAATAGAACGTACTTTGCCGAATTGTGAAAATAGTTTGGTGACCTCAACTTCATTGGTCGAAGGAGGCAGGTTACCAACAAAGAGTTTTTTCATGGCGATGTCCTTATAGAATCAGGAATTCTATTTTAATAGCAGTGGCTTGATATGGGATCAAGCGGGATAAAAGTCTATGTAGCCCATAATCGCGAGGCTACATAGTGACAGCGATTTCTTACTGAGGTTGAACTTGTGCAGCTTGTAGACCTTTTGGCCCGGTTTCGACCTGGTAGCTTACGGTTTGGCCTTCGGCCAGGGTTTTAAAACCATCACCAACAATTGCGCGAAAGTGTACAAATACATCATCGCCGCCATCTGCCGGGCTGATAAAGCCAAAACCTTTAGATTCGTTAAACCATTTTACGGTACCAGTATTCATTCTCTTGAAATCCTCAAACTTAAAGTAATTATCATTATAGTTAGCGTGCATGATGTGACGCATAGAGGATTCAGAGAGGGAGCCGTATGGTGTTCTAAGAAAGCCAGCCTGAGCCAATGCAAGCAAAATACTATACCCTATTCCCATAGCAAAAACCTAATTATTCATTTTGGCAGAATAACTTGAGTAAACAATCAGGATTATAAAGGTGCTTTGTTTTGTTATCTTTTATTGCCGCATACACACGCGAACTTTTGTGCAACATGTGAGTGTATTGTGCAAAGGCCACTTAATGATGATTAAGCTCGCTGGCTTGCTGCGCGCATCCCTTGCCAAAAGATGGCAAGCTGTTGGCGATAGCTAATCGGAATTGCATCCGGGTTACTCATCCGCAGCAGTAGTGGTATGCCGTAAAAGAGTGACACTAGCCCCAACATTGCGGTTGGTACATGTGTATTGCCGGGTAGTTCGCCTTTGCTGATTGCCTGTTGTAGTGCTGGCACCAATATGGAATCAAGACCACTGACATCCAGCGCTTCGATTTCGCTAGCATTTTCATCGTTGATCACTTTCTCAAAGGTGCGATGTCGTTCGGCGCGGCCAATCGGTTGTGGTGCTGGTTTTTTGCGCAGGCGAGCAAGACGTGCCAATACTTCGCCCATTAATCCCGGATGTTGTTGAAATTGTTGCGCGGCGGTTGCAAACAGGGCATCGATGGCGGCGGTACCTGTTTGGCCACTATGGCGAATTTGCCATGTAATTTCCAATGTCCACAACTGCACGTAGTAGTCGAGCAGCTCTCCTTTTTTGGCAAAATAGTTGAAGAAGGTCGCTTCAGAAATCTCAATGTCATCGCAAAGTGAATTGACGGTGATCTCTTCCATCGGGGTCGCTTCAAGGCGTTGAATGGCGGCGTTAACCAGTGCCAGTTTGGTGCGGGCATATTTTCGTTCGCGAAGTGGAATCTTGGGTTTGGCGGCCATTTATATCTCCTTGAAATTTAGTGCTCTAATTATTTAAAGTTTAGCCTATTAATTTAACAAACACTAATAATTTTGTTTTTTATTTGTATTTCAACTAGCTATGTGGTTTATGCCGATGAGGCATGGCCCAGGTGGCTTTTCTATTTAATAGAAAGTTCTATGAATATTGTTCTATATAATTTTAGTGTTAACAATGTGTTTTTGGTAATGGGCTTATGGAACAGTAGGTTAAAGGGATAATTTATCTACAATACGATTTAGGCATGTTAGACTCCCGCCACGATTTTCAGGCTATTCTATATATAGCTAATAGATGTAGACCGCCCGTACAGCTTTAATCAAATAGGTAACTTGATGGATAGACTTAAACAGCTTCTCGAAGAACGCATTCTGATTCTTGATGGTGCGATGGGTACGATGATCCAGCGCCATAAACTGGAAGAGGCGGATTATCGTGGTGAGCGCTTTGCTGATTACCCTTCTGATTTAAAAGGAAATAATGATTTACTGGTACTCAGCCAGCCAGCGATTATCCGTAATATTCACACCGAATACCTGAACGCTGGCGCAGATATTATCGAGACGAACACCTTTGGCGCAACCACCATTTCGATGGCCGATTACGACATGGAAGCGCTCGCCTATGAGATGAATGTCGCCGGTGCGCGCCTTGCGCGTGAGGCGTGTGATGAGGTGACGACTGCCGATAAGCCACGTTTTGTAGCGGGTGTATTGGGGCCAACAAACCGTACCTGCTCGATCTCGCCAGAGGTCAATGATCCCGCTGCACGTAATGTCACCTTTGATGAGTTGGTGGTTGCCTATAGTGAGGCGACGCGAGGTTTGATCGAAGGTGGTTCCGATACGATTCTGATCGAGACTATCTTTGATACCCTCAATGCTAAAGCGGCGATCTTTGCAGTGCAACAGGTGTTTGATGAGATCGGGCGTGAATTGCCAATCATGATCTCTGGTACCATCACCGACGCCTCAGGTCGAACCCTTTCTGGCCAGGTAACCGAGGCCTTCTATAACTCATTGGCACATGCCAAACCGATCTCGATTGGATTGAACTGCGCACTGGGTGCCGAAGAGCTACGCCAATATGTGGAAGAGCTTTCACGTGTATCCAACTGCTACGTCAGTGCACACCCTAATGCTGGTCTGCCAAATCCGCTGGCCGAGACCGGTTATGACGATACGCCAGACAACATGGCTGGTTTTATCAAAGAGTGGGCCGAGAGTGGCTTTCTGAATATCATCGGCGGCTGCTGTGGCACCTCGCCTGATTTTATTGCGGCGATTGCCGAGATAGTCAAAGATGTTGCGCCGCGCAAGCTGCCGACGATCCTGGTTGAGTGTCGTCTCTCCGGATTGGAACCATTTAATATTGCCGCCGAGTCACTGTTTACCAATGTCGGTGAGCGTGCCAATGTGACAGGTTCTGCTAAATTCAAACGCCTCATCCTTGAAGGACAGTTCGACGAGGCACTTGGTGTCTGCCGTGAGCAGGTCGAAAATGGTGCGCAGGTGATCGATGTCAATATGGATGAAGCGATGCTCGATGGTAAAGAGGCGATGGTTCACTATCTGAATCTAGTTGCTTCGGAGCCTGATATCTCCAAGGTGCCGGTAATGGTCGACTCCTCCAAGTGGGAGATTATCGAAGAAGGGCTGAAATGTATTCAGGGTAAAGGCATTGTTAACTCAATCTCTCTGAAAGAAGGCAAAGAACAGTTTGTCCATCATGCTAAATTGATCAAACGTTATGGTGCAGCGGCGGTGGTCATGGCCTTCGATGAAAAAGGGCAGGCCGATACTTTTGAACGTAAGATTGAGATCTGTAAAAATTCTTACGATGTGCTAGTTGATGAGGTCGGCTTTCCGCCAGAAGATATCATCTTTGATCCTAATATATTCGCGGTTGCGACTGGCATTGAAGAGCACAATAACTATGCTGTTGATTTCATCGAAGCGACTGCGTGGATTAAACAAAATCTGCCGCATGCAAGGGTGAGCGGCGGAGTCTCTAACGTCTCCTTTTCATTCCGCGGTAACAACCCAGTGCGTGAAGCGATTCATTCGGTTTTCCTCTATTACGCGATTAAGGCGGGGATGGATATGGGAATCGTTAACGCAGCGCAACTGGCGGTTTATGATGATCTGCCGGAAGAGTTGCGTGAACGTGTTGAAGATGTAGTGCTGAATCGTCGTGACGATAGTACCGATCGTCTGCTGGAGATCGCAGAGAAATATCGTGGTGATGGTAAGGTTGAAAAGAAAGAAGATGAAGCATGGCGTAGCTGGCCAGTTGGCAAACGCCTTGAGCATGCACTGGTTAAGGGAACCGATACCTTTGTCACTGAAGATACCGAAGAGGCTCGCCTGACATTTGAGCGCCCGATTCAGGTGATCGAAGGGCCGTTGATGGACGGTATGAATGTGGTCGGTGATCTATTTGGCGCAGGCAAGATGTTCCTGCCACAGGTAGTGAAGTCCGCACGCGTGATGAAGAAGGCGGTGGCGCATCTTATTCCATTTATTGATGCCGCCAAGGCGGAAGGCGCATCACAGAGTAATGGCAAAATTTTGATGGCAACGGTGAAGGGCGATGTGCATGACATCGGTAAAAACATCGTTGGAGTTGTATTGCAGTGTAATAATTTTGAAGTGATCGATATCGGTGTGATGGTGCCGACCGCGACTATCCTCGAAGCGGCGAAAGCGCATAACGTTGATGTGATTGGTTTGTCGGGTCTGATTACCCCGTCACTGGAGGAGATGACCCATATTGCCAAAGAGATGAAACGTCTGGGTATGAGTATACCGATCATGCTGGGTGGTGCGACGACCTCAAAGGCACATACGGCAGTGAAGATCGATCCGCACTATGATCATCCTATTGTGTGGGTGAAGGATGCCTCGCGTGCAGTGGGTGTAGCGCAGAGCCTGATCTCTGACGAGCTACGAACAAAATTTGTCGGTGACCTGAAATCAGAATATGAAGTGGTGCGTCAGCGGCACGCGGCACGACAGAGCGATGCCAAGTGGTTAACATTGGCACAGGCACGTGCCAATAAAACGAAGATTGATTGGGCCAATTATCACTCAACCACGCCTGAATTTATCGGTACAAAAGTATTTGATGATTATCCATTACAAGAGCTGGTTAGTTATATCGACTGGACACCGTTCTTCCATTCATGGGAGTTAAAAGGGAGCTATCCAAAGATATTTGATGACACAGAAAAAGGTGAAGAGGCGACAAAACTTTTTGCGGATGCACAAGCGATGTTACAAAAAATCATCGATGAAAAGTGGTTGCAGGCAAAAGCTGTGATTGGGATTTATCCGGCGAACAGTGTTGCAGATGATATCGAAGTCTATCGCGACGAATCACGCAGTGAGGTGTTAACGACATTTCACAATCTACGTCAGCAGCAACAGAAGGCCGATGGTAAGCCTAATCGCTGCTTGACTGATTTTGTTGCACCGAAAGAGAGTGGCGTGAAAGATTACATTGGTAATTTTGCGCTGACTACCGGTATTGGTATTGACGAACGCATTGCTGAGTACGAAAAAAATCATGATGACTACAGTTCCATCATGTTGAAGGCGTTGGCCGATCGTCTTGCTGAGGCCTTTGCTGAACGGATGCACATGCATGTGCGCAGAGAGTTCTGGGGGTATGCCAGTGATGAAACACTCGATAGCAGCCAGTTGATCAAAGAAGAGTACAAGGGGATTCGCCCGGCCGCGGGTTACCCGGCATGCCCTGATCACACCGAGAAAGATTTGATCTGGGACTTGATGCAGGTGAAAGAAAACAGTGGTATCTGGTTAACTGAATCGAAGGCGATGGTACCGACAGCGGCCGTCAGTGGTGTCTATTATGGGCATCCGGATGCGATCTATTTTGGTGTTGGAAAAATCAATCGTGAGCAGGTTGAAGAGTATGCCGAGCGCAAAGGGATGTCGATGCAGGATGCAGAGTACTGGCTGGCACCGAACCTGGGTTACGATGCGGAATAGCGTTTAGACTAAACAACAAGAGACAGCGATGCTTGTTATCGCCTTCCTCTTTTCCTCTGCCTGCTATCTGATTAGTTGGTCATCTATATTGCGGCTGTTGGATTATCGACTGATGTTATGCTTTGCCAGCGAGCCAGTCGCGAGGCTTCAGGAAAACCTCGTAGAGCTCTGCTTCTGGGCTGCCTGCTTCCGGTTGCCAGTTATAACGCCATTTCACCAGCGGTGGCAGTGACATCAATATCGACTCAGTACGTCCGCCACTCTGTAACCCAAACAGCGTACCACGATCATAAACGAGGTTGAACTCAACATAACGGCCGCGACGATAGAGCTGGAAGTCACGCTCGCGTTCGCCAAAAGGGGTCTCTTTGCGGCGCGCAACGATGGGACGATAGGCATCGATGTAGTGGTTGCCGACGCTCTGCATGAATGCAAAACTGCGTTCGAAACCGCCTGCGTTGAGGTCATCAAAAAAGAGGCCGCCGATACCGCGTGGTTCATCGCGATGTTTGAGATAGAAGTAGTCATCACACCATTTTTTATAGTCGTCGTAGACGTTGTCACCAAAAGGTGTGCAGGCATTTTTTGCCGTTTGATGCCAGTGAATCGCATCCTCTTCTGCACCGTAATATGGGGTCAGGTCAAAGCCGCCGCCAAACCACCAAACGGGCGCTTCGCCTTCCTTGCTGGCGATGAAGAAACGTACGTTGGCGTGAGAGGTTGGGATGTAAGGATTGTGTGGGTGGATCACCAGCGAGACGCCCATTGCCTCAAAGCTGCGTCCGGCAAGTTCGGCGCGATGTGCAGTGGCGGAGCCGGGTAGCTTGTCGCCCATTACATGAGAAAAGTTAACGCCCGCCTGTTCGAAGACTTTGCCATTGGTCATGACGCGAGAGGTACCGCCACCACCTTCGCTACGATGCCAGCTGTCGGCAACAAATTTAGCTTCGCCATCTTCTGCTGCTAGTGCTTTGCAGATGCTCTCCTGTAGGGCTAGCAGGTAGGCTTTGACGTCGTCGATATTGGGTGTGTCACTCATCTTTGTCGCTCTCTTTGTCGTCGTTGTAGTGATTGTGTTGCTTGATTCATCTGGCTTTATTTTGGATTATAAAGGTTTTTATGATCTGGCCTCATGTCTATGAGGCGCGGATGACTTTATTGGTTTCGGCATCCCTGATCTCAGTGGGGTTTTCTTGTACGCCAATCTTACCTGGCAAAATGTAATCGAGCTGATTGGTGAAGATGCGCCGTACATGCATTACGCTGCGTGCGGCCTGTTGTTTATGGCGATTAGCGCTAGTTGAAACCAGTGGTCCAGCGAGTGTTTCACACAGTGCGCTGGCCTGCGGATGTGCGGTGATACGAATCGCGATTTTTTTCTGACCGCCGCTAATCCAGTGTGGCACTTCGGGGCGTACGGGCAGTAGCCAGGTGGTGGGGCCGGGCCATCTTTTATCGATGCGCTTTTTTGTTTTGGCATTGAGCGGCAAGATGAAGCGTTCGATCTGCTCAAATCTGGACGCGATCAGAATCAGCCCCTTTTCTGGCTTGCGCTGTTTGAGTTGCAATAGTCGTTTAACCGCCTCGCTATTGTATGGGTCGCAGCCGAGCCCAAAAACCGCCTCGGTAGCGTAGGCAATTATGCCTCCGCGGCGAATCACTTCGACGGCGTGTAAAGTATGCCAGCGGTTGACAGGGTGTTCCTTGACTATGGTCATCTGATTTTAATCGCGATTTAGCTTTGCTCACGTGCAACGGCGCGGTAACCGATGTCGTTGCGATAAAATGCACCATTCCAGCTGACCTTTTTAACGTGGGCATAGGCATTTTGTTGTGCTTCGCTTACGGTTGCGCCGAGTGCAGACACGCAAACCACGCGCCCACCTGCAGTGACCACGTTATCGCCTTCCATTTTGGTGCCCGCATGAAACACTTTGCTGCTGTCAGTGTCGTTATCAAGCCCGCTGATCTCGTCACCTGTTGGATAGTTGTCGGGGTAGCCCGCAGCGGCGATTACTACACCGAGCGCGACGCGTTCATCCCACTCTGCGCGAGTGCTACCTAGTTTTTTGTCAAGTGCTGCATCGCATAACTCGGTGATGTCTGACTTTAGTCGCATCATAATGGGTTGTGTTTCAGGGTCGCCAAAACGGCAGTTGTACTCGATCACCTGCGGCGCGCCATCGGCGTTGATCATCAATCCTGCATAGAGGAAGCCGGTGTAAGGATTGCCTTCGCTTGCCATGCCTGCGACGGTAGGTTCGATCACCTCTTTCATGATGCGGGCGTGGATCTCATCGGTAACGACGGGTGCGGGGGAGTATGCCCCCATGCCGCCGGTGTTAGGGCCTGTATCGCCTTCACCGACCCGTTTGTGATCCTGGCTGGTGGCCATCGGCAGGATATTTTTACCATCGACCATGCAGATAAAGCTCGCCTCCTCGCCTTCCAGGAACTCTTCGATCACGACGCGGTGGCCCGCTGCGCCAAAGGCGTTAGCGGCGAGCATGTCTTTGACTGCTGCCTCGGCGTCATTGACTGTCATCGCCACAATCACCCCTTTGCCTGCTGCAAGGCCGTCGGCCTTGATTACGATTGGCGCGCCTTGTTGGCGTACGTAGGCGATGGCGGGGTCGACTTCGGTGAAGTTTTGGTAGCGGCCGCTTGGGATGTTGTGACGTGCCAAAAAGTCTTTGGTGAATGCCTTGGAGCCCTCCAGCTGAGCGGCACCTGCTGTCGGGCCAAAACAGCGCAGAGCGGCCTCTTCAAAGCGGTTAACCACACCGGCAACCAGCGGTGCTTCAGGACCAACGATGGTGAGGTCGATGCTATTTTCTTTGGCAAAGGCGAGCAGCGCTGGAATATCTTCAGCACTGATGGCGATATTTTCAAGCTTTATTTCACCTGCTGTGCCCGCATTACCAGGCGCAACATAGACGGTTTCGACGCGTGCTGATTGCGCTGCCTTCCAGGCCAGCGCGTGTTCGCGACCACCGCCGCCAATGATGAGTACCTTCATGATTTAATATATATCTTTATAATGTTGATCTAAATGACGCTATTAAACATTGTGCAGGATGGTTTTTTGCTTCGATCTGGTCGGTCTTTGGCCATCGCGCTCTATTTTTTCAAGAGTGTTAAGAGTAACGCATTCAAGGGTGTCGGGTCATCTTCGCACTGCATTGGCGATGTAATTCTCATCGGGCGGCTAAGTTATTGTTTTGCAATGTTATACATAATGTCTAATCGATTGAAATAAAAAGGAAAATATGGTATCATGCAGGTGTATTTGGTAGGTCTGGGTCTTTATTTTTGGCATTCCGTCAAAAATTCATTCAGAAACTCTATTCCATCATACGAGCAGGATTTAAGTATGTCGGCTACGCAGTGCCAGCAAAAGATTTTTCAGTCGCGAGGCATCACCACTCGGTGGTTTTATGCGGTTCTGTTGTTATTCTCTGTTCCAGTTCAGACTGTTGCTGCACCGGATATTGAAGCCGCATTTCCTGCTGCAAGTAACCTGGTTACCAATGGTTCCGTGTTGACGAGCGCATCATTTGGTTCAAGTGCTGGTGAGGATACGGGGCATGGTGTGGCCATTGATGTGAACACGGCGCTGATTGATCCGGCTTTCCCAAAAGTGACGAATTCAGGTGGGACGGGACAGATCAATGCCATTGTTGAAGATGGCCTGGGTGGCTGGGTGATTGGCGGCGATTTTACTCATGTGGGTGGGATTGCGTTAACAAATCTTGCCTATATTCAAGCGGATTTAACGGTTAGTAGTGACTGGCGTCCAAATCCTGATGGTGTTGTACATGCATTGAAATTTCATACACGCGAAGCAGGCTTGCGCCTGCTGGTCGGCGGTAAGTTTACGGAGATACACGGTGAGCCACGTTCGTATTTTGCCGAACTGCACACTGGATCGATCTCGAAGCCGGTAACCACGCTTGATATAACGCTAAATCCGGGTGGATTTGTGTATGCAATAGAGACGATTGATGCTAACGATGAATTAGAAGATCGCCTAGTCTATATCGGCGGTGAGTTTACCATGGTTCAAGGCACTGGGCCGCGTGATAGTAACGGAGATGGTCAATTAGATGTCGATATCGCGGGGCTGGTTGGCATTGATATGGACGGTGATGGCATCTTTGAAACAACAAAGACAATTTTTGCGGATCTGATATTCGATATTGATGTGGATGGCGATGGCGATATTGATATTGATGTGAATGACGATGGCAATGTAGATCAAACGATTGATGTTAAATATGATCTTTCCGGGATCGCATTAGATACTCCATTCGAGCAAACATATCCGCTGGCAGGTGATGTACGGCAGGGTATCGCCTCCCTTGATTTAAATCAAACAAGCAATGGCATGGTGGTGCGTGAATGGAACCCTAATGTTGATGGCCCGGTAAAGGTAATGGTGCTTGCAGGGGATCGTGGACGATTGTTTATTGGCGGTGATTTTGAGAACATTGCGGTTAATGTTCAAACGGGTGCGGCTAATGATGTTGCTAGGCAGAGCATTGCTGAACTTGATGTGACAACTGATATTAATGTGTTAACGCCATGGAACCCTGGGGACCCTGGGGACCCTGGGGACCCTGGAGCAAAGGAAACGACAGAAATCAAAGCGATGTTGCTGCAAGAATTTAGCACAGGTGAGGCGACGGCAAACGAGACTGGCCTATTATATGTTGGCGGCGATTTTGAGCGTATCGGTGGACAGGATCGTGGTAACTTTGCAGTGCTTGACATCAGCTTAGCGGGTAATAATGCGACCTCATGGGATGTGGATTTCAGTAGCGGTGTAGTGACTTCACTGGCACAAACAAATGAAACGGTATATGTCGGGGGTGAGTTTTCAGCGGTCGAGGGTGATGTCGGTTTTGCTAATTTGGCTGGAGTCTTGACCGTGGATGGTACACTGAGAACTGGCTGGAATCCTAAGCCAACCAATGGCCCTGTTATGGCACTTGCGGTTGTGCGCGAAGGGGATGTTTTGATTGCCGGTGGCAAGTTCACCTCCGTGGCGGACGAATCGCGCCTTTATATTGGCGGTGATTTTACCTATATCGGGCCGAGTACGGGCAGTGGGGTGGTAATAAACGATATTGGTAATGTGCAGCCTAGTTGGCCGGAGATTGATGGTGAGATATACACAGCAATAAGCGATGGTGCTGATGGTTGGTATATTGGCGGTAATTTTTCTTATGTCAATAATATTCCGCGTAATAATGTTGCCAGAATAAATGCTGATAGAAGTGTCAATGTCTGGAATCCAGACGCAAATGGTACTGTTTACACATTAGCCGTTAGCGGTACAAATGTTGTTGCGGGCGGTGATTTTACCTCCATCGGTGGCGAGCCAATCAGAAATTATATTGCGCAGCTTATTGGTACTGGTGTTGGTGCTGCTACTGACTGGGATCCCAATGCCAATGATGTCGTGCGGGCGATAACGGTTAATGGCGACAATGTTTATGTGGGTGGTGACTTTACACTCATTGGTAGCCAAACATCACAGCCAATAAGAAACCATGTTGCACATTTTGATTTTTCGAATGCGGCTAATGACGACGTTGCTACTGACTGGAATCCAAATGCTAATGATATTGTTCGGTCATTAGCCGTGAGTGGTACTAATATAATTGTGGGCGGTGATTTTAGTTCCATCGGTGGCGCGCCAACAAGAAATTATATTGCAGAACTTGGTGGCGCTGCTGCGGGCGCTGCTACTAACTGGAACCCTAATGCCAATGATGTCGTGCGGGCGTTAGCCGTTAACGGTGCCGATGTATATGTGGGCGGTGACTTTACACGCATAGGTGGCCTGGATAGAAATCATATTGCATTGGTCGATAATGCAGGGGTGGTGAATGCCGACTGGGACCCCGATGCGGATGGCCGTGTTACCGCGTTAATGTTTAATGGTACAACGCTTTATGTGGGTGGTGATTTCACCTTTATAGGCCGATTGCTTCGTAATCGAGTGGCCGCTTTCACGGCAGGTAGTGATGTTGCCGAGAGCTGGAACCCTTCGGTTGGAAATACGGTGTATGCACTATCACCTGATAGTGCAACAAATATTTTTATTGGCGGGGCTTTTTCCTCTGTTGGCGGCGTTACTCGAGAGTATCTGGCTGCCATTGATTCGAGTACTGGTATTTTGAGTTCCAATTTCAATGTTGGGTCAGATGCGACGGTAAGAGATATGGCGTTAAGCGCAGATGGGGACACGCTTTATGTGGGCGGTGACTTTACCTCTGTGGGTGGTCAATCACGTAACCATATTGCTGCATTAAAGACGGCAACCGGTAGTGCCTGGGGGTGGGATCCTAATATAGATGGCAGTTCTTCGACGACAACAGTGCATGATATTGAACTCTCGCCGGATGAGGGCGTACTGTACGTGGCGGGTGAGTTTGAGACGATAGGTGGCACTGCGCGTAATAACGTGGGGGCCATTGATGTGACGAGTGGTGGAGGTACTGAGTGGGATCCATCAGTGGGCGGGGTTGTTTATACGATTGCCCTAAATGACAATGCTCTATTTATTGGTGGTGACTTTGCTAATATTAATACGAATGGCCAGAATATATTTCGCTCTCACTTGGCGGCGTTAAATACGGCTCAGGAGATAAACAATGCATTAGCCTGGGCGCCTGCTGTCGATGGCCCTGTGTATGGCATGGCGAATGCTGGTTCCACCCTCTATATTGGTGGCGACTTCCGCTTTATTAATGACGGCGGCCTTACTCAGGCGCGAGACTATCTTGCAGCCATTGATACCTCTGCTAATGCCTTTAACCTGCTCAGTTGGAAGCCGCTAGCAAATGGCAAGGTTGAGGCGATTGCCTTAACGAAAGATGCTGTTTTTGTGGGTGGTGATTTTACTGAAATTAATACTGTTTCACGTGAACGCTTGGCTGCACTCGATTTTGTTGATGGTGCACCACTTTCGTGGTGGGATTTACGGGCAGACACAACCGTACGACATCTGGGTATTAATGGTGCGGATGAGCGAATGGTTATTGGGGGTGATTTTAAGCAGGTAACGGCGACCATCACGCCGATCACGCGCTACTTACGTGAGGGTTTGACGGCGGTGGATGTGGGGTTCCCTCGAGTGGTGACTAATCCGCCTGCGGGTGCATATAAAGAGCTGTTAGAATCCGCCACATCAAATGATGTTACCGTGAGTTGTATCGATGTGCCAAGAGGGTGCAGTGGGCAAGCGGTGTATTACACCATTAACAGTAATACAGCACCTGATTTTAGTGGCCCAGTACCATCACAGACAATTGATATTTCGTTTAACACAACACTTCAACTGATTGCCAGAGACGATGCGGGCAATCAATCTGAAATACAGACGATGCTTTATGTGATCGATGAGCAGCCTCCAGCAACAACTGCCTTACCTGCAGGCCTGCTGCCAGATGGAAAAATACTGAATCGCAATGATGACCTGGATATTGTATTGGACTGTGTTGATGTCGGTGGTGCAGGTTGCGCGGAAATCTATTATACGATTGATGGCACTGAGCCGACGGATGCATCAACGGTTTACACGGGGCCGATTACCCTTAGTCAAAATACAACATTGAAGTATTTTGCATTTGATCAGGCGCGTAATAATGAACCAGATATCAATGAAGAGCAGTATTGGCTTGATTTAGCTGCACCTACCGTGGTGTCTGAGCCGCCAACACAAGTATTTTATACTGAAGAACTTGAGTTGACGCTGTTATGTAGTGATGACACGGAAGTCACGCAGGCGTCCATTGGTGATATTCCTGATGCGAATAATCCACCGCAGCCAGATGATCCGCCGGTGACGGGAGAGGAGAGTGTTGATGAAAATGATAATGTGATAACAGGGTGTAGTGGGGTATATTATACGCTGGATAACTCAACACCAACCACCGCATCGATGCTCTACACGGGGCCGTTTCGCTTGTCAGATAGTACGGTGGTGAAATTCATCGCGCTAGATCGTATTGGTAATCAGTCGATACTCAAGCGCTCCAGTTATGTAAAAAATTATAGTGACAATGTTGGCGCTATTGGGCCATTAGGTGGTGGTTTGTTGTTGCTATCATGGCTATGTTGGCGTTTTCATCGACACCATTTGGTGGGCCAGGAGTGTCGTGACAGGGGATTGATATGATGTTGTCATCGAATGTTCGCATGAAGAATTTATTGCTGCTGATGTTCATCTGTTTGTCATTAGTGTTCAGCGTGGTGCTGCAGGCTGCCACAGTTCCGCTGGATGGCACATGGCAGCCTAACGGCCCGGTTTATGCGGTTGAGATGGTGAAGGGTGACGGAGCCAATAGTGCTTTTATTGGCGGCGATTTTACCTATGTTGGCCCTGAGTCTGGCAGTGCCGTGGCGATTAGTTCAGAAGCGCCAAATCACACACTCTTTGATCTGACGTTTACTGGTTCTGGCGTTCACATTGCGATAGCATCCGCTAATGGTGGCTGGTATATCGGAGGTGATTTTACCCAGGTGATAGATAGTAGTGGTATTCATGAGCGTAATTATCTTGCTGAAATAGACGTCGATGGTAATGTGCTTGACTGGGATCCTGATGTTAATGGAATTGTTCGAACACTGTTGCTCGATATGGCAAATAGCACGCTGTATGTTGGCGGTGATTTTACGACAGTGAATGGTACAACAACGCGTAATCGGTTGGTGGCATTTGATACGTCTGATAATACTGTGATGAGCTGGAATCCAAATGCCAATGGTCCAGTGCATGCGATGGCATTGGATAGTACCAATGAGAGCCTTTATGTGGGCGGTGATTTTACAAACATTGGCAGCCAGGCGACACAGCCAACAAGAAATCGCATTGCACACTTTAATCTATTGATTGCGGGTAGTGAAGATGTCGCTTCTGGGTGGGATCCGAATGTTAATGAGATTGTTCGCACACTGCTACTGGATGCGGTCAATGGCAGGCTTTATGCTGGCGGTGATTTTACGCAAGTGAATGGTGTGCTAGTGACACCACGTAATTATTTAGCGGCATTTGATACCACAGAAAATATAAATAATGACCTGGATTGGCACCCGAATGCTAACGGTATTGTTCGTACGCTGGAATTATTAGGTAACTTTCTCTATATCGGCGGTGATTTTTCTACAATCAATGGCGCCAGCAGACCTGGTTTTGCTGTCAGCGATGTTTCTGATCTCTCTTCGGTTATGATTGTTGCCTGGAGTGGCAATAGGCTTCCTTTTACCGGTGCTGAGGAAGCAAGTATCCATGTGAGACAGATAATAGCTGTAGGTAGTTTGATCTATGTTGCTTCGAACGGAGAGCTTGATGCCGATGCATCTGATCGTGCGGTCTCTAGAGTGGCGGCGCTGAACCCAGCTACCGGCGCAGTCTCCTGGTCGACGGATACCAGTGGTGGGTTAATTAATACAATTGCCTTTGTCGATGATCAAATATTTGTCGCCGGAACGTTTGAATCTGGTGGTGGTCGTATTCGCAGTAATATTGCAGAACTGGATTTAAGTACGAGTACCTTGCGAGGTATGGCGACCGAGTGGGATGTGTTTGTTAATGGGCCTGTGTATAGCATTGCATCAACGAGTAACGGCCAGGGGATCTATATTGGCGGTCAATTCTCAACACCAAGAAATAATATTGCTTTACTAAGTGCCACTTCTAACAATGTTGCGCTCTGGAACCCATCGGTGACGGGTACAGATGCTAAAGTGAGGGCGATGGCATTATCACCTGATGAGGAAACACTCTATGTGGGCGGATTGTTTTCGCACGTTACCACAATAAGTCGTAATAATATCGCGGAGTTGAATGCGCTTGTGACAGGTGTTGATGGGGAGGGTATTTTAAATACTGGCGGTAGTGCAATAGGGCAGTTTGATGGTGCGAATGGAGAGGTGTATGCATTGGCGGCCAGCAGTGATAACGAGTTAGTTTTTGCTGGCGGTGCCTTTACGATTATTGGTGGGGATTTTAAGTCGAAAGTCGCTGCGTTAAGCGTTGCAAGCGGCAAGCCATTGTCTAACGATGATTTTTGGGCAGTAACTGATGTCAATCAAGCAGTACGTACTCTGGCGCTGAGTAGTGATGACCGTGTGTTATATATGGGGGGGGAGTTTACATCAATTCAAACTATTGATAAGGATGGTGTTTTTACCGAGAACACCAGCAATCGTATTGCCGTGCTAAAGATGCTGCCTTTTGATGTGCCTAACAATATTGATAAGTGGAGTCTGGATGTCGCTGTTGATCCAAATGTCACAGGCACAAGCGTCCATTCGCTGGCACTCTCTAGTGATGATCAAATGTTATGGCTGGGTGGGAATTTTTCGAATATTATGGCTGCTGGAATTACAAGAAATCATGTGGCACGTTATAATTTGTCTGAGTCTTTATTGACTGAATGGAACCCTGATATCGCTGATATCCCCGACAATAACCCAGTTGTTTATGCGGTGGAACGAAATACCGATGACTCTTTGATGATTGTTGGTGGTGGCTTTAATACTGTTGGCAGTAGCCCGGCTATTCCCCGCAATAATCTTACTATTTTTGATACGGCACGCCCTACCGTGACAAACCATGTTGTGGGTGGTTTTTACAATACTCCCTCATTGGATGTGATTCTTTCATGTACGCATAACAGCACCGCAGGGCCGTGCGAGATTTTTTACACGTTAGATGGTTTCGATCCAGAACAACTGACTGCTTTGTCAGTGCTCTATGTTCAGCCTCCCCCCGCGCCACCTGAGCCACCACCACCACCTAGAATTGATGTGATTGCAGCGGATGCTGAGGTGAAGTTTTTTGCAAAAGATGCACATGGCACGGTCAGTGAGATTAATTCAGCGAACTATGGCATTGATAATGAATACCCAACGACAACAGCGCAGCCAAACATTCTCTTGAAGGATATTTTACATGGAGATGGTTATATGGAAATTTCAAATACGGGGATCGAAATTGCGTTGGTATGTGAGGATAGTGGCGGTGCTAACTGTGGTAATACCTACTACACCACGGATGGTTCAGCACCAAACAAGGATGATGGTACGCTAAGTGACGGCGCGCAGCTATATGAATCACCGCTAACACCACAACAACTGTTGCCGCTTGGTTCTTACACCTTGGATGATTTGGTGGGTAATGAGCAGGATGTTTTTGAGGAGATGACATTGGCTGATATTGTCTCCTCGGTCGAGGAAGCCAGAATTCGAATTGATTTAACTAAATTTACATTAGCTGATATTCCCCCGGTGGCGGTTGCGCGTAATAGTATTGAGGTGGCACGTGTTCTTGAACATGTAGATTTAGCGGCGATCCGGATTGATTCGATTCCAGGGAATATATTGGCGAATGTGGTGGCATCAGCTAATATCCCTGAAGGGGCCGAGACATTTGCAGATATTGATCCAGATAATCTGGATCTGAATCAAATTACCCTCGGTTCAATTTCAAGGGAGGCCTACTCTTTGGCCGATATTCCAGCATCGGATACACCGCCGCCGACCTATATTACCGCTTCTCAGGTGCCGCTGATTCAGAGGGTGCCGGGTGGGGCGGATAATCGTATAGTGCTTGATGCGGTGCGTAAAAAGGAAATTACTTTAGAGCAGATCCCGGCTGAATTTATTCCGGGAACGCGTTTGTATGGCTTTATTGAGTTGCAGTTTTTCTCAATCGACAGGGCGGGTAATAGCGAGGCGCTCGCGCCTTCGCCTGATACGGGTGTGAAACGTGAGATTTACTATGTGGATATCGGCGCGCCAGAAACACAGGCGACACCGAATACAGAGGGTAATGTATTTACCTCTGAAATCCATGTGGTACTGGAATGTTATGATTATGGAGATGTGCCATCTGGTTTTAGTGTTCTACCGACAGGCGTGACGACAGAGGCGACGGGTTCTGGCTGTAGAGAGGGCAGCACGTATTATACGATTGGTGGTGGGATACCAACACCATCTGAGGTGGGAACGGGTGGCGCAACACAGGTCTACAGCGGGCCGATTGCGATTTCATCAGCATCGATATTGCGCTTTCTCTCTATTGATGAGCTGGGGAACGAAGAGATTTCTGGTTTTGAGGTTTACGCCTTTACCTTTAGTAGCGTGGCCCAGAGTGGGGTAGGGGCGAGCGGTTTTGCGGTGTGGTTGTTTGCACTATTCGGATTGCTAGTGCGTTGGCGTAGCATGCGGGCGACGTGACATTAACGCTGCCCACACGCGAATCATCTCTTTTTAGTGGCGGAAGTGGCGCATGCCAGTAAAGACCATCGCCATGCCATGTTCGTTAGCAGCATCAATCACTTCCTGGTCTCGCATTGAACCGCCTGGCTGAATTACCGCAGTGATACCTGCTTCGGCTGCGGCATCAATACCATCACGGAACGGAAAGAAGGCATCGCTTGCCATGACGGACCCTTTCACTTGCAGGTTAGCATCGGCTGCCTTGATCGCGGCGATACGCGCACTATAGATACGGCTCATTTGGCCCGCACCAACGCCGATCGTGGTAAGCGCTTTGCTGTAGACAATGGCGTTAGACTTGACAAACTTCGCTACCTTCCAGCTGAATAGCAGGTCTCTCATCACTTCGTCAGAGGGCGCAATCCTGGTGACAATCTTAAGGTCATCTTTGGTGACCATTGCGATATCTGAGGTTTGCAGCAAGATGCCGCCATTTACTCGGCGGTAGTCGAGTGATACAGTGCGTTCTAACGGCCATTCACCGCAGGCGAGCAGACGGACGTTTGCTTTCTCGGCGATAATCGCCAAGGCGCTCTTCGTTACAGAGGGGGCGATAATAACCTCAACAAACTGACGGTCGATAATCGCGCGTGCTGTTTCGGTGTCGAGTGGGCGATTAAAGGCGATGATGCCACCAAAGGCTGAGGTTGGGTCTGTTTTATAAGCACGATCGTAGGCATTGATCAGCGAACCGGCGATCGCAACACCACAGGGGTTGGCATGTTTTACGATCACACAGGCTGGTTTTTCAAATTGCTTAACGCACTCTAGGGCGGCATCAGTATCGGCGATATTATTAAATGACAGCGCTTTGCCTTGTAGTTGTGCTGCTGTTGCAACGCAGGCCTCTTGCGCACGTGCTTCAATATAGAATGCTGCTTTTTGATGAGGGTTTTCACCGTAACGCATATCTTGTAATTTGATGAATTGCGCATTGAAGCTGTGCGGGAATGTCGCACGATTTTTATTTGAAACCCCGTTGTCGGTGATGCTACCCAGGTAATTGGCAATGGTGCTGTCGTAGGCGGCGGTATGCTCAAAGGCTTTAACTGCGAGTGAAAAACGACTGGCATGACTGAGACTGTTATCATTTTCAGCCATCTCTTCCAGTACCTCTGCGTAGTCGTTAACATCCACAACGATCGCGACATCTTTGTGGTTTTTAGCTGCTGCACGCACCATGGTAGGCCCGCCAATATCGATGTTTTCAATCGCGAGCGGGAGGTCGCAGTCTGGTTTGGCGACGGTCTGTTCAAAGGGGTAGAGGTTTACCACGACCAGATCAATCGGGGCGATGTTGTGTTCCGTCATCGCATCGCCATCAATCTCGCGACGGCCAAGAATACCGCCGTGAATCTTTGGATGCAGGGTCTTAAGGCGGCCATCCATCATCTCTGGAAAACCGGTGTGGTCGGAGACTTCAATCACCTTGACACCATTATCGGCAAGTAATTTGGCAGTGCCACCGGTAGAGAGTATCTCTACCTTCATCGATTGCAAGCCCTGGGCAAATTCTAGAATGTTCGTTTTATCCGATACACTGATGAGTGCGCGTTTAATAGTCATGGGCAATTGTGGTCTTTAGGTTGGGTGAAACAAACGAGATTGAATCGATAGCGAATCATCTGACTGTGATATCGATTCAGTTCGATTAATTATTGAGGTTGTAAACTTCTAATTTTTTGCGCAGTGTGCTGCGGTTGATGCCGAGGATCTCTGATGCTTTACTCTGATTGCCACGGGTGTAATCCAGTACGGCTTTGAGGAGTGGTTGTTCCACTTCATTCAGCACCATGCGGTAGAGATCGGCAGGCTGATGCCCATCGAGGTCGTGAAAATAGCGTTCCAGTGCACTATCGATACAAGCACTGATAGGTTGTTTGCGACGTTCCTGTTTGTCTGTGTTCATTATGCGGCGGCTTCTTCCAGGTTAGGTTGTTTTGACTTTTGATGTGCTGCTGCTTCTAGTTGTTCGAAAAATTCACGGGTGAGTGCCAGTTGTTGTTCGATGCTATCGACGCGATTGACTAACTGGCGGAATGCCCCGCCACCCGCCTGGCCTTTGCTATACCACGAGATATGTTTGCGCGCCATGCGAATCCCGATGTACTCGCCATAAAACTCATAGAGGCGTTCAAGGTGGTCGAGCATAATGGTGCTTATTTCTTTGATAGATGGTTCAGTAAGGTGTTCGCCAGTCGTAAGATAATGGTTCATCGTATTGAAGATCCATGGTCTGCCCTGAGCAGCGCGGCCGATCATAATGGCATCGACGCGTGTCTGTTCAAATACCCATTTTGCCTTTTCAGGGGTGTTGATATCACCATTGGCGATCACCGGGATATTGATCGCCTCTTTGATCTGGCTGATGGTTTCGTACTCAGCCTCGCCGCGATAAGCGCAGGCGCGTGTACGACCGTGTACGGCGAGTGCCTGAACGCCTGCCTGTTCGGCAATTCGTGCAATGGCGACACCGTTGCGGTTTTCCAGATCCCAGCCAGTACGAATCTTTAGTGTCACCGGGATATCAATGGCGTTGACTACGGAGTCGAGAATGCGAGCGACGAGGTCTTCATTTTGCAATAGTGCGGAACCGGACATGACGTTACAGACTTTTTTGGCAGGACAGCCCATGTTGATATCGACGATTTGAGCGCCATTATCGGCATTGTGTTTGGCTGCTTCGGCCATCATCGCGGGGTCAGAACCGGCGATTTGCACAGAACGAGGCTCTGTCTCGCCATCGTGGTTAGCGCGTCGTAGCGTCTTCGCACTGCCGTACAGCAGTGAATTCGATGAGATCATCTCAGACACGGCCATGCCAGCGCCTAGCCGCTTGCAGAGCTGGCGGAATGGGCGATCCGTGACTCCCGCCATGGGGGCGAGCATGAGGTTATTAGCGAGTTTATATGGTCCGATTTGCATGTTCTTTAGCGCGATATTATTGATTTCCAGCACTTCGATCTGAGTCGATTGGAGGGAAATGCAGAGGCCACATGATACCTGCTCCAGGGATGCGGATAAAGCAGAAGTTGTTGCTTTTTTAATCGATTATTTGAGCTCGAATTCGAAATTAACGGCCTGTTTATCGGGGTCGATTAGTTCGAGGATGGCGCTTAATGGTTTGCTTGCCGGGAATCCGCTAATAATATCAATCTCTTGCGATAGGTATTCATCAGGGTGGAAGGCGCGGGTGGCGAGCAGAGTATGGTTGATGTCAAAAAAACTCAGTTTGAGTTGCGGATAAGGTTGGGTGAAGCTGGCGTTATTTTGCAGCGTGACATTGATCAAGAGTGCTCCGGTAACCGTTGGATGGCTACGAACATCACGATTAACGATGCTGATTTTATCCGCTGCACGCTGTAGTGAAAGCTGGCAATCGCTCAGCGCGCAAAAGTGTTCGAGCCATGGGCGTAATATTGGGTAGCCTTGTGCCAGTTTGTCGCTTAAGAAATAGCTTGCCTGAGTAAAGAGTAGTGCGCATAAGAGCATGCCAAGTACGCTCCAGGCCAGGATTGATGGCTTACCGGATGGGATGGCTATTGGTGGCGTGGGTCTGTCAGTGAGCTGGTAACTTTCGGCAATATTGTCATTGTTAAGGCGGTTGATGGACGATATCTCCAGGATTTCAGCCGGTTCACTGTTACTCAGGGGGTGTTTTGAGAGTGTGTAGAGTGCATTAAAGGTGTTGCTACACTTTCCGCACTGTACTTTGCCGCCGGCGGCAGTGAGATCCTGATCACTGATGCTGAAATTTGTGTGGCACTGTGGGCATTGGGTAAACATCTATCTCTGTCATGTTCCTGTGGTCAATCTACGTTTAAAAAACGATCGGTGTTGTTAGTGTGCGTTACGGGTGGCGACAAGGCGTACCCAACCCTCTTTTTCGGCTATGGGTTGAAACTCGAACCATTTTTCATAGGCGCTGGTGACCAGTGTTGCCTGTTCGCTTAAAATTCCCGATAGCACGATCATGCCGTTATGTTTTACCAGTGTCGAGAAATAATCGGTCAGTTCTATGATTGGGTTAGCGAGAATGTTAGCGAGCAGGCAGTCAACGGTTGATAACTCAGTGGCCTCATCGGCTAGTACCGTTGTGATCTTCGAGTCAACGCGGTTCTGGGCTGCATTGCTATTGGTGGCAAGTAGTGCTTGAGGATCAATATCGACTGCGTCAATGGATGTTGCGCCACTCATGGCTGCACCAATGGCGAGAATGCCCGAGCCGCAGCCGAAGTCGATGACTGTTTTTCCACTGAGATTGTTTTGATCGATCCACTCCAGGCAGAGAGCGGTGGTGGGGTGGGTGCCGGTGCCAAAGGCGAGGCCGGGATCGAGCATGATATTCAGGGCGTCGGGTTCTGGCGGTGTGGTTTCTGTTGGACAGATCCAAAGGCGCTCTCCAAAGCGCATTGGTTTGAATTCATCCATCCAGAGGCGTTCCCACTGCTGCTCTTTTAGCTTGGTGATGCGGTAAGGCGGCAGAGTAGAAAATAGTGCAGCTTGCTGAACTCGTGCGAGTACCGTATCAAAGTCAGTCCTGGCATCGAACAGACCAACCACGCAAGTACTGGCCCATAGGTCGCTTGCATCCGCAGCGGCTTCATAGATTGGTGTGTCAGCACTGTCTTTGAATGTGACAGAGGCGGCGCCTGCTGCGCATAAAATATCTGAAAGTGTATCGACTTCTGTGGGTGATACATCAAATGTAAGTTCCTGCCACGGCATCGTTGGTTTTATCACGCTTCTGGTTATTGATAAGTTTTTATTGTACGCGCATGAGCAGGAGTATGGCGAACCTGATTTTATTGGCGTATGTTGAGAAGGGCGCAATGCTTTGCTTTGTAGTATTTAAAAGTCGCTGGTAAATGATGCGATTGAGAGGTATGTGATGAATGAGTTATTGACGTTATTGATGGCGGGCAGTTTTCTAGTGGTCGGTTGGCACTTTGTTAAACGACCTGAAGTGATTCAGCAGTGGGTGTTGCAGTTGCATCAGAAAAACCATCTCGTTGCAGAGATGAACCCGTTACGAAACTGGATTGATAAAAAGAGCTTTGTTATTGCTGTGCGTGTGTTGGGTATCCTCTCTCTTTTTAACTTTTTCATGTTATTAATGGTGCTGTTGCTGTGATTGTGAGATGAAATTGAATTTATTCAAATATTCTATTTTTAGGATAGTTAACAGGTGATATTTAGCTAAAACAAAAATTGTAAAGGCCGATAATAATGATAAGGGTTGTGATTTTTCAGGGCTTTCCTCGTCCCGGTAACACAGGAGGCGTTTACAATGAAAAAGGCAATAAACACACTTGTAGGATTGGCGTTGATGTTATTGGCAGGTAGCTCCCAGGCTTTCGAGAGCCATGTGGTTGGTATGGCAGAAAGCAGTTGTTATGGGCAAGCGATGGTTGGAATGGATTCAGTGATTAATTCGCGTCTCGGTGTTCCTGCTGAACATGCATTAGGATTAAGCTTGAACTCATCGTTGCGTGTTGCGATGGGGGATGAATATTCTACTAGTATGCTTAACACTATTCTTGCAGCCTATCTTTGGGATGACACTCCGCATAGCTATGCCATTAAGGTTTTCTATGACTGTGCTGCGCGTAGTAGCGTGCCATTGCAAAGCGCGAGTAATTGAACAAACGACAGCGATGCTAAACAAGCCAGGCAGCGATAGGCGACCTGGGTTTGGTTAGTTTCAGCAGTGGTCTATGACCGCTGTGTCGTTTTTTTGAGTAAAATGTCACCCCATTCATGACTCATTAAGCCGATCAGAATCATTGCGGTGCCAAGCCACACTTCGACTCCAACACGCTCACTATTTAGTACATGACCAAGCAATAGCGCTAGTACCGGTGTGATTAACGTGAGCAATGTTGCGCGACTGGCTTCCATGTTTTTTAGTAGATAAAAAAACAGAATAAATCCAGCAACAGAACCAATGGCACCTAAATACACAGTGGCACTGAGTGCGCGCATCGGGATTTCAGTGGGCAGTTGGCCATCAAATAGCAACCATGTCAGCGCATAAAGTGGCGTTGAGATAATCAATGCCCCAGTGGTGACTGCAACAGGCGATAAGCCTGCATTGGTGCGTTTAAGCCATACCGTACTTACCGCAGTCAGGATGACCGAAAGCAGTATTGCACAGGTGCCTTGTGTTGCCTTTTCATTGAGTGAAAAGTCAGCGCCAAAGACAACGACCAGCCCTGCCACGGCCAATATCAGGCCGGTGATCCTTGTCGGGGTAAATTTGCTTTCACCTAAACAGATGACCGCCAAAACGCCTGTCACAATGGGTGTTAATCCAAATAGCACAGAGATGACCCCGGATGGAATGAACTGCGCCCCCCAGTAGACAGATAACATTGCACCGTAAATACTTAGCGCGGCTGCAAGGTATGCATGACGGGCAGGCTTATGCCAGGGTAATGGAATGTTCATTGCTTTGACGATTAGCAGGCATAACACGGTGCCTAGCACCATTCTACTGAAGACGCTAAAAAGGTAGCCTTGACCTTCGCTGCTCCATTGAATGGCGAGTGGCGTGGTTGACCAGATGAGAACGACGGCCGCAAAGGCGGCGGGAACTTGCACGGTTATATTTCCATATTTTCTTTAGGTTTAAAAACAAAAAAGGCCGCGGAATTTTCATTCAGCGGCCTTTTTGAGAAAACAGATTGATGGGGGTTATTGTTACATCAGGTTCTCTGTTTTCAGGCGCGCATGATTAATCGCCACCAGCCATTTAGGCTGCTGGACGCGAATGACGCACATCGGTTTGTTCAGAGTTCTGTTCATGACGCGCAGTCTGCCAGTGAAGTGAGTCGAAGTCAATAAAAGCGAGCTAGCGCGAATGGTTGCTAGCGGTACGGGCAAGCTGAGCGGCATCTTGAATGATTGATGCATGGCCGTTACGAAATGCAGTCGCAAGCTCATCTGGTGTTCTATCGGGTGCTTTTCTACCATCGCGGTCGATGAATAGATAGATACTCGTGACGGGGTTTACCCAGGTAAAGCGAGCTTTGAGCGTTGCTGAATCAGGGTAGTTGAATTCGAGCCAGCTGCCTTTAGGTAATGTGTTAGCCATCTGACTATATTCATCTTCTGCATGTTGATTGGTTGTTGGTGGTTTAGGCATCGTTTCCTCCAGAGGCTTCTGTTGAGGGGATGATTGGGTTAGCTGTTCGATGCCCGCAAGGGCTGCATTTGTAAATATAGTGGCCGACTGGCTGTTGGGCTGTGATTGAATTTCAGCTTTGATAGTGGCCAGAAACTGCTTTTTGAAGTCGCTTTTAGACTTGCTTCGGCTACTATAAAGTTCTTGTAGCGCGCTGAAGTAGAGACGGCGCAGTTCGTGTTCATCAGCCTGGTCGGCCATTTGATAGAGGGTTTCGCTAAGACCATCAATGATTAACATGAAATGCTCGGAAAAACGCTCTGCTGCAGCCAGGCACTGTTCCTGGAGCGCTCTGCTGGAGATGGACGGTTGAGCATCTTGTGGGCGCTTGAGTAAAGCGGAGGAGTCTCTATCTGATGTCATAATTCTAGCCCTGAAAATGTAAAATCCCTAGCTGGTGTAGCTATTTATAGCAAAATTATTTACCTTTTATTGTGACTTCACCCTCAATAATTCTATTTAGCGAGCGATATCATAAAATATATGTTGTGTGTGACGGTACGCGCGTAGCGCTTAAATTTTGGAGAATTGAGTGAGCGAGATGAATGTTCTTAAATATCAAGAGGATGTGGCTGCAAGTAAGGTTTCATCACGTTGGCTCGGTGAAGTGTCAGGTCTGGTTTCTCCACCTGATGTCTATGTGAAGATATTCGACCTAATGGAGTCTCCAACGGCTACCGCAGACGATATGGGGCAGATTATTAGTCAGGATCCCAGTCTGACGGTGCGTCTGCTTAAAATCGTCAACAGCCCTTTTTACAACTTTAGTTCGCGCATCGATACCGTTTCACGCGCCGTGGCAGTAGTGGGGCTGCGTGAGCTTTACAGTCTGGTGGTGGCGGTATCAGCCGTAAAATCTTTTTCTGCTATTCCTAATGACGTGGTTAATATGGATACCTTCTGGCGACATAGTATCTACTGCGGCATCATTTCCCGCCTGCTGGCCAAACGCTGTAACGTGTTGCATACCGAACGCCTGTTTATTGCGGGATTATTGCATGATATCGGTAGTTTGGTTATTTATAACCGTGTGCCTGATATTGCGAAACGAATGCTGGATACCGCTAATGGCGATGAAGAGATGCTTTTTGCGATAGAGTCTGAGGAGCTGGGTTTTAGCCATGCAGATCTAGGTGGGGAATTGCTAAAACAGTGGACATTGCCCGAGAGTTTACAGGAAGCGGTTGCTTTTCATCACCAACCAGGGGGAGCCAAAGGAGCCAAGATGGAGGCCGCGATTGTGCATATTGCGAATGTATTGGCTAACCAATCGGAATTGGGGGCTTTTTGTGAAGTTAAGGTGCCTGAGACAGAGATTGATGGCGCGGCATGGCTTGCGACGGGGTTGAAGAAAGATAAATTTGATCGTGAAGGCATTATCGGAGAAGCCGGTATTCAGTTTGTTGAGACGGCAAGCCTCTTCTGGTAGAGCCTCTGTCAATGGATGATTATTCGATGCTCTGCATCAGGATAGTCTTCCAATCTAATACTTTTCTCATGCTAGACTAAGCAGCGCACAATGTGCGCTCCTGTTTAATTGTATTAAACAGGATCGTTACCTATTTTAGCGGAATGGTTTTAATTAGTAGTGAGGATTGTTGTGAGCTTATCCAGATCGATTATAGCGCCATTTTCATTGGCGGCTGCCATGGTTGTTATCGCATCTCCGCTAAATGCCGGTGTGGTGATTGAAAGTGTTAATAAACATCAAATGCATAGCAAGGTTAGTATTGAGGCAACGCGTGCGCGAATCGATAGCGGTTCGGCTGATGATTATCTGTTAATGGATCTCGCCAGCGGCAAGACTTACACCGTGAATCATCTCGAAGGGGTAGTGATCGACCTTGAGTCGGCCGTTGCCACCAGCGAACATATTACCAGCGCCATCAAAGATCGCATGATGCCGAAGGTTGAACTGTTAAAGCAGGGTGAAGGCCCGCTGGTGAATGGTTTTGCTACAGTTCATTATCGCGTGATGATTAACGACACCATTCACTGCTCTGATGAGTACCTGGCACCAACAGCGACTGAAAACGAGCTTGTGAAAAACTTTGTCGCGGCGATGGCGCGTGGCTCCGATGGAGTGGATAGCATCATCATGGCATCACTGTTTGGCGAAGAGCAGATGTGTGAGGCCGCAGCCGATATTGTGGATGATGAATACGCTGAGAAAGGTTTACCAATGCGTTCAGTAGATAAGGTCAACATAGCATGTTAACCAATGACGAGATGACGATCCCTGCTGGTTATGAGTTGTTGAGTCGTGCTGAGATGCGTAAGCGCCTTGCTGATCGAGTGAAGCCCATTCAGGATCAGATCGATGCGATGCCTGAGATCAATATGGATGAAGTGATACAGCAGCAGCGTGATATGCAACAGCGTATGCGTGACGCATCGAAAGAATTGAAGGGTGGTTTGAAAACAGGTTTTGAATAAATAAAGCGGTAGCAGAATAGTACCGTCGTTATTATTCATATCATTTGAAGGGGAGAAAAAATGAAGTTGGAGTCACTGGCCTTGCACCATGGGTATGAATCTGAGGCGACTACAAAATCTGCTGCGGTTCCAATCTATCAAACCACCAGTTACATTTGATGATACGCAGCATGGCGCAGATCTGTTTGACCTGAAAGTTGCCGGCAATATTTACACGCGGATCATGAACCCTACCTCATCGGTATTGGAACAGCGCCTGGCTGAAATGGAAGGTGGCATTGGTGCGTTGGCACTGGCCTCGGGTATGTCGGCCATCACCTATGCAATTCAAACCATCGCAGAAACGGGTGATAATATTGTTTCTATCTCGCAACTTTACGGTGGTACCTATAATTTGTTTAAGCACACCTTTCCACGTCAAGGGATTGATGTGCGGATGGCATCGTATGATGATTTTGAGGGTATTGAAAAATTGATCGATGACAAAACACGCGCCGTATTTTGTGAAACCATCGGAAACCCTGCCGGAAATGTAGTCGATATTAAAAGGCTGGCCGATATCGCCCATAAACATGGCGTACCAGTGATTGTTGATAACACGGTTGCAACGCCTTACCTGTGTCGTCCATTTGATTTTGGTGCTGATATTGTACATTGGTGGGCATGGCACCTCTATTGGTGGCATCATTATTGATTCAGGTAAGTTTGACTGGGTGAAGAATAAAGCTCGCTTTCCAATGCTGAATGAACCAGACCCCTCATACCATGGTGTGGTTTATACCGAGGCGCTAGGTGAGGCTGCCTATATTGGTCGTGCGCGTGTGGTGCCATTGCGTAATACGGGCGCAGCAATTTCACCCATGAACGCCTTCTTGATTTTGCAGGGGCTTGAAACACTGGGGCTTCGTATGGAGCGTCATTGTGAAAATGCTGAAGCCAAAACCACCCGAAGATCGAGTGGGTCAATTACGCCGCATTAGCTGATAGCCCTTATAAAAATACCGCTGATAAAATTACCAAAGGCAAGGCCTCCGGTATTCTGAGTTTTGGTATTAAAGGAGGTAAAGAGGCGGGTGGTCGTTTTATTGATGCGCTGCAGATGATTTTGCGACTGGTTAATATTGGTGATGCAAAATCCCTTGCCTGCCATCCTGCTTCTACAACGCATCGTCAACTGGGCCCGGATGAATTAAAGGCTGCAGGTGTCAGTGAAGAGTTAGTGCGGATTTCAGTCGGCATTGAACATCAGGACGACATTATTGCCGATATCAGTCAGGCGCTTGAAAAGGCTTAGATAACATCGCTTATTTTTTGGCTGGTTTGACTTGCTCGGCGGCGTGGCCTGCACGCTGTCGAGCATCGTTAGTGTTGTTGCTATAGGCTAACGCAACACCCATGCGGCGTTGTTTAAACGCCTCTGGTTTGCCAAATAATCGAAGATCAGTTTGAGCATCCTGTAACGCACTATCAACCCCTTCAAAGGCAATGCCTTTTTCATCCATTGTGCCGTAGATTACCGCGCTAGCCGCGGCGACGACATTCATCTCAACCGATACCGGCAGACCCAAAATGGCGCGCGCATGTAGTTCAAATTCATTTTGATACTGGCTACTCATCGTCACCATGCCGGTATCATGTGGGCGCGGGCTTACCTCGCTAAACCACACCTGATCACCTTTGATGAAAAACTCAACGCCAAAGATGCCGCGGCCGCCGAGATTAGCGGTCACAGCAGCGGCAATTTCCTGCGCGCGATGCAGAGCCTTTTCAGTCATCTGTTGTGGTTGCCAGCTTTCGACATAATCACCGTTAACCTGACGATGGCCGATTGGTGCACAGAAGTGAGTTTCAATCTCGCCATTGCGGTTATATGCGCGTACGGTTAGCAATGTGATCTCGAAATCAAATTCGATCATCTCTTCAACGATCACGCGTCCGCCTTTGATACGGCCGCCACTCATCGCATAGTTCCATGCGGCTTCAATTTCTTCTGGCTCATTGATGGTAGATTGCCCCTTACCCGATGATGACATTACCGGTTTAACGATGCAGGGGTAACCGACGCCGCCATCAATTGCCATACGAAGCCCATTAAGGCTCTCGGCAAAGGCGTAACGTGAAGTTGGTAATGCAAGTTCTTCGGCCGCGAGTTTACGAATTCCTTCGCGGTTCATCGTGAGTTGTGTGGCGCGCGCGGTAGGGATCACCTCAGCGATGCCATCGGCTTCAATTTCTGCCAGTATGTCGGTCGCAATCGCCTCGATTTCCGGCACGATGATATCCGGCTTTTCCTGTTCAATCAGTGCACGCAGTTGTGCTGGATTGGCCATGTTAATTACGTGTGCACGGTGTGCCACCTGGTGGCCAGGTGCATTCGCATAGCGATCTACTGCAATGGTCTCAACGCCAAGGCGTTGTAATGCAATAATCACTTCTTTACCAAGTTCGCCGCTGCCAAGCAGCATCACGCGGGTTGCAGTGGTGGATAAGGGGGTACCTATTTTCATTTTTACAGTCCTGTTAGCGGAAATAATGGCTATAGTTTGATGATGATAACGGTTATCCCTGTTAATGAAAACGCGCAGCCGTTACAATGCGCCAACTTATACAGAAAGATCGCGTGGAGGTCGAAAATGGTTATTTTTTCAACATCGCATGGTGACATCACCATTGAAATGTTCCCTAACGAAGCACCAATTACGGTTGAGAATTTCCTGCAGTATGTTGATGATGGCTATTTTGATGGCACTATCTTTCATCGCGTGATTCCGGGCTTTATGCTGCAGGGCGGTGGCTTCACTGCCGACATGGTGCAAAAGGAGACTCGTGAAGAGATTAAAAACGAAGCTGACAACGGTCTGAAAAATGAGCGCGGTACATTGTCGATGGCGCGTACCGCTGTGGTTGATAGCGCGACTTCACAGTTTTTTCTTAACCTAGTTAAGAATGAGTTCCTTGATAACGGTAGTCGTGACTTTGGTTATGCAGTGTTTGCTAAAGTGGTTGATGGTATGGATGTTGCTGACGAGATTGCCAAGGTTCAGACCGGTAATAGTGGTGGCCATCAAAATGTGCCGCTCGAGCCTGTCGTAATTAACTCAGCGCGTCGTGTTGATGTGACGACTGATGAGGGTAGCGACGAGGGCTGTTAGACTGTTAGTGAAAATTGATGCTGAAGAAGGCGTCTCTATGGCGCCTTTTTTGTGGTTGTATGCAGACGGTATGTTTTTTTAATGTGTTATCAGTTGATTTGGCTCATAAAATGCTTAAGTTAGCTTTGCTTTAGACGATAGATGATTATCAGGTAACGGATAGTCATGCTGGTAATATGAAACTTGAAGCGATCTCAACGGATAATATCCGAAACTCTGTCTTGCTACCCTTTGTTAGCGAAACGATTAACACCTTGCAAACAATGGCTGATTTAAAAGGCTCAAGTGATCTATTAACCTATCATGAGCCGCTGGATGTTTTTGTTTTTAAAGATTTCGCCGTCTCTATTAATGCCACCTTTGCCAATGGCATTACCAATAACGTAGTGATGAACTTTGATGCTCAGACGGCGATTATTATTGGTAACAAAGTCCGTTCGGTAATGTTTGGTACCAATGAAGCGGATACCTCATTAACGAATGATAATAAAGAAGCGCTGGCTGAGTTTCTGAATACCGTGGTTGGATTGTCTGCGCGTGAAATCAACGAAACCAATCACAAAATATCTTTTGGTGTTCCGCTGTATTTATATAATAAAGAGGATAGCGAGTTTTTATTAGATGGCGTAAAAAATATTATGACGGTGCCGGTAGACTTAGAAAATGCAGGCCGATTTTATTTGAGCTTTCTTGTACGATAGTAATAATAAGGGAAGATCGTATGCTGGATAAAGAAAAATCTATTTTAATCGTCGATGATACGATGATGATGCGAGAGGGATTGCGTCGAGTATTGGCCTCGATGGGTTATGAAAATACTGTGCAGGCAGAACATGGTAAACAGGCGTTAAACATTATAGAGAGTGGTAAACATGATATAGGCGCTGTCTTTTTAGACATTGTTATGCCTGTGATGGATGGTAAACAAACGCTGAAAAAAATTCGCGAAACCAATAAAGATCTGCCCGTGATTATGGTCACCTCAAAGGCAGATAAAGATTCGATTGTAGAATGTAGCAAGCTTGGTATGAGTAGTTATGTGTTAAAACCGATTAATGTGACTGCGGGAATTCTTGAGGAAATATTTATTCGGCTTTAGATTGCTTGTTTAGATGATTAATTTTAGAAAGATGTTTTTATGGTGAGTTTTCTATACTGGGGTGAAAGGACATGAAACGCAGTGCTCATTGATTTTATTGGTTGAATATTAAGAGGTAATCATTAAACCAAAAGACTCTGTTGCGTCGCTTACCCGTGAGTTCTTTCAAGACACCATGTTTTACAAAATCATTGACCAGCGCAGTGGCCGTGTTGTGTTTTAACCCCAGTAAATTTGCAATTCCATTGATATTCACTACTGGCATTTGATATAAGTGTTGCATCAATTTTTGTGCATTGGATTGTCTTCGTGTGCTGAAATGGGGGAGCACTTCACTTTCCAGTCGTGCTTTAAGCGCAAGAATATCTTTAAAAACTTGAATAGAGTTTTCTGCAGTTTCACGTACACCGTATAAAAAAAATACCAGCCACTCCTGCATTTTATTTGCCTGACGCACGGCCATTAGGCGATCAATGTATTCAGTTTTGTTACGCTCAAAATAATCGGAAAGATAGAGTGCTGGTTTATGTAGCAGACCAAAGCTGGCTAGATATAGGGCGATCATCAATCGTCCCAGCCGGCCATTGCCATCAAGAAAAGGATGGATGGTTTCAAAATGGTAATGGGCGATCGCTATCTTGATGAGATGTGGTACCTGTAACGCTTCATTATGAATGAACTTCTCCAAATCACTCATAAGCGCTGTTACTTCTTCGTGATGAGGTGGGATAAAGGTGGCATTTTCCAAACTGACACCAATCCAGTTTTGGCTGCTGCGGAACTCTCCGGGCAGCTTGGCTTGTCCGCGTACGCCTGACATCAAAATTTTGTGAGTATCTTTTAACAGGCGATTGGAAAGTGGTAGGGTTTCCAGTTGAGTAATGGCAACATTAATGGCCTCGATGTAGTTTTGTACTTCGAGCCAGTCATCACGACTCTCAGGGGCAATATCCTGCTCATCCAGTAGTGCCTCTTTCATGTGGGTGCGAGTACCTTCGATGCGACTCGATTGCGTGGCTTCTTTTGCAATGTGCATGCGGATAAAAAAATCCACATTCGGCACTAATTGAGAGAATGCATTTAGCTCTCCGAGTGCCCGATCGGCATCGCTCAGCAGCCGTTGGAGTTCTCCGCCAGAGATATTCCAGGGGTGGTTGATGAGCGAGGGGCTAAAGCTCCTGTATTCATATTGCTGCTTGTATTGGCCTGCATTGTAAGCGGATAAATCCATCTTATATCAAATTCCCCTACTGTTTTCGATATAATGGCATTTTAATGTTGCAAACATATCCTTTCTGGTTCGTTGTGTCAAATAACCGGGTAGTTTCCGATATAATGAAATCCTTGTGTCGAATTCGATGCTTTGTCAGCAATTCTCCATCACTAGGCTCTGTTGAGGTTATAAGGATAATTTGGGGCAAGTGAGGTTTAATCCCACACTAGCGGTGGTTCATCCATCAATGCCGCTTGTTCACGTAGCGCCAGAATATGTTCATCCCAATAACGGCCTGTGTTGAACCATGGAAATGCCTGGGGAAAAGCAGGATCATTCCAGCGGCGTGCGATCCATGCTGCGTAGTGCATCATCCTTAATGTGCGCAGTGCTTCGAGCAGGTGTAGTTCTTTTGGATCAAATTCGCGGAATTCGATATAGCCGTTTAGAAAATCGGCAAGGCGGGCGGTCATGTACGGCCGGTCACCGGAGAGAAACATCCAGATATCCTGAATAGCGGGTCCCATGCGCGCATCATCAAAGTCAACGATGTGAGGGCCATTGTCGCGCCACAGGACATTACCGGGGTGCATGTCGCCGTGCAGGCGAATGATCTCGACATGCAGGTACGCACGCGTGTAATCAGGTCTTTGGCCAGCGAGCAATAGGCATCGGTGAGCCCTTCGGGTACAAAATTTTTATCCAACAGGTAAAGATATGAATCGACGCCAAAGCTCTCGATGTTTAAGGTAGGGCGGTGTTTGAACGGATGCGTCGCGCCCATGTTATGAATGCGCGCCATAAAGCGTCCCATCTGCTCCAGATGTTCGGGGTCATCGAGTTCTGGTGAGCGGCCACCGCGGCGGAGTGATAGTGTAAACCGAAAACCGTTATGGCAATGTAAAGTGGCACCATCTTTGTCTGCGATGGGTGCAATCACCGGAATCTCAAGATCACTCAATGCCCGGGTAAATTCATGCTCTTCGATGATCGCTTCATTACTCCAGCGTGCCGGGCGATAGAACTTGGCGATCAGTGGTTCTTCATCTTCAATACCGACCTGATAGACACGGTTTTCATAACTGTTAAGCGCAAGGAACTGACCGTTGCAGTGATAGCCCAGACTTTCAACCGCATCCAAAATCGCATCGGGGCCGAGTGCTGCGTAGGATTCATTGTCTTTGTGATCTGCCATGAGGATATTGGTTATGCGTCCAGTGCTTCCCAGCGTTGATAACAGATGGCAAGTTCCGCTTCGATCTCAGCAATTCGCTCATTGGCTTTCGCCACAACATCACCTTGTTGCTGGTAAAAATCGGGACCCCCTAGTTTTGCCAGCAACTCACTTTGCTCATCTTCCAGTTTTTCGATTGTTTTTGGCAGCGTATCAAGCTCACGCTGGTCTTTATAACTGAGCTTTTTCTTTTGCTCGGTCTTGGCTGTGCTGTTGGTCTGTGCCTTCGCCTTTTTTGTTGGTGTCGCAGGTTTGGTATCTGACTTCTGGCGTAACCAGTCGTCGTAACCGCCGACGTATTCGTTGATCATGCCGTCACCTTCAAACACAAGCGTGCTAGTGATAACGTTATTGATAAAGGCACGATCATGGCTAACCAGTAAGAGTGTGCCCTGATAGTTCAGCAGCAGCTCTTCAAGCAGTTCAAGTGTTTCAATATCGAGGTCATTGGTCGGCTCATCCATGATGAGCAGATTAGCGGGTTTGGTGAAAAGGCGCGCTAATAGCAGGCGGTTACGTTCACCACCGGAGAGCGCCTTCACTGGCGTGCGGGCACGTTCGGGTGAAAAAAGAAAATCCTGCAAGTAACTGATGATGTGACGTTCAATCCCGTTGATCGTTACCTTGTCGCTGCCCTGAGCGAGGTTGTCGATCACGCTCTTTGATTCATCAAGTACGGAACGATGTTGATCAAAATAGGCGACCTCAATCTTGGTGCCGAGTTTTATCGTGCCGGATTTCGGCTCTTCTTCGCCTAGTAGTGCTTTCAATAGCGTGGTTTTACCCGCGCCGTTAGGGCCGAGGATGCCGATTTTATCGCCTCGTAAAATAACGGTGGAAAAATCATTGATGATGACTTTATCACCATAGGCCTGGCAGATATGGTCGGCCTCGACCACCAGCTTGCCGGAGTTGGCACCACTCTGTAGTTCCATCCGCACAGTGCCCATCTTTTGACGACGGTCACTGTGTTGGCGGCGCATCTCTTCCAGTGCGCGCACGCGGCCTTCGTTACGGGTACGGCGTGCCTTGATCCCCTGGCGAATCCATACTTCTTCCTGCGCCATTTTTTTATCAAATAGCGCATGCTCGGTCGCCTCGGCATCAAGTGCTTCCTGCTTACGTTGCAGATAGGTCTCGTAATTGCCCGGCCAGCTGGTGAGGCGACCGCGATCAAGTTCGATGATGCGTGTTGCGAGCTTTTTGAGCAGTGCGCGATCATGTGTCACAAATAGCAGTGTGCCGTCGAAATCGAGCAGAAATTCTTCCAGCCAGCGAATGGCCTCAATGTCGAGATGATTTGTTGGCTCATCGAGCATCAATAGATCGGGATTGTTCACCAGTGCACGCGCCAACAACACGCGACGTTTGAGTCCGCCCGAGAGCGCGCTGAATTCCATCTCGGGATCGAGCTGCATACGGGTCAGCGTGGCGGTGACTTTTTGATCCACTTCCCAGCCACCACACGCTTCGAGTTCATGTTGCACTTGCTCAAAACGTTTCATGATCTTGTCACTGGTGTCGTGCGCCAGTTCATGACTGATGTGGTGAAATTCAGCCAGCAGCTTCCCTTGCTCGCCAAGCCCTTCGGCGACGATATCAAAGATGGTACCGCTGAGGTCGCGTGGTACCTCCTGCGTGAGACGGGCGATGGTGATTCCCTGTTTGTAGACAGTTTCGCCTTCGTCAGCCTTGATTTCACCTGCAATCAACTTCATTAAGGTCGATTTGCCGGTGCCGTTACGACCGACCAGGCAGAGGCGCTCACCACGTTCGATCTTTAGATCAAGATGTTCGAGCAGTGCGGGGCCGCCAAAGCCGAGGTTAACGGCGCGTAGGGTAATGAGTGCCATGGTTCAGGGTGTTCCGTATTCGGTAGTGCTTAATGAGGCGCGATTATCGCACATTGGGTGGATATGCCGTGAGAAAGATCATCCCGCACTTGAGACTCAAGTGCGGGGTGTGGTGTTGCTGAGTTTTAGTTGTTGGCTTCCGCCAGCTTTTTCTCCAGATAGTGGATGTTGGCACCCCCTTCCTGGAAATTAGGGTCATTCATGATGTCACGATGCAGCTGGGTATTGGTGGTGATCCCTTCGATCACTAACTCGCCCAGCGCAGTGCGCATACGGTTGATGGCCGAGGTGCGTGAATTACCATGGGTGATCACTTTGCCGATCATCGAGTCGTAATAAGGTGGCACGGTGTAGCCATTGTAGAGATGGGTATCAACCCGTACACCGGGGCCGCCGGGTTGATGAAACTGGGTGATCTTGCCGGGTGACGGCGTGAATTTTTTAGGATCTTCGGCATTAATACGGCACTCGACTGCATGCCCTCGGAGCACGATATCGCTCTGCCGGTAGGTTAGTTCTTCACCGGATGCGATACGCAGTTGCTCTTTTACCAGGTCGACACCCGTCACCATCTCGGTGACCGGGTGCTCTACCTGCAGGCGTGTATTCATCTCGATAAAGTAGAACTTGCCATTTTCGTAAAGGAACTCAAAGGTGCCCGCGCCAAGATAGCCGATTTCGCGACAGGCGTTGGCACAAACTTCACCAATCTGGTTGCGTAGCTCTTCGGTAATGCCGGGTGCAGGGGCTTCTTCCACTACTTTTTGGTGGCGACGCTGCATTGAGCAGTCACGCTCACCGAGGTGGATCGCGTTGCCATGTGAATCAGAGAGTACCTGAATCTCGACGTGACGCGGATTTTCCAGGTATTTTTCCATGTAGAGGGTGTCATTACCAAAGGCGCTACCGGCTTCGGCACGGGTGAGCGCAACGGCATTGTTAAGTGCCGCATCGCTGTGCACTACGCGCATGCCGCGTCCTCCACCGCCACCGGCGGCCTTGATGATCACTGGGTAACCGATCTCACGCGCCATTTTCAGGTTGGTCTCGGTATCATCACCGATGGGACCGTCAGAGCCTGGTACGCAAGGGACGCCACTCTTTTTCATGGCGCTGATAGCCGCGATCTTGTCACCCATGGCGCGAATGGTGTCGGGGCGCGGTCCGATAAAGACAAAGCCGCTCTGTTCGACCCGTTCTGCAAAATCTGCATTCTCAGAGAGGAAGCCGTAGCCAGGGTGAATCGCAACGGCATCGGTTACCTCAGCCGCGCTGATAATGGCCGGTACGTTAAGATAACTGTCGATTGATGCCGGTGGGCCGATGCAGACCGATTCATCCGCAAGGCGCACATGTTTCAGGTCGCGGTCGGCAGATGAATGCGCTGCAACGGTTTTAATGCCGAGTTCACGGCAGGCACGCAGAATGCGCAGGCCAATTTCGCCCCGGTTGGCGATGACGATCTTTTCAAACATGACAGCTATCCCGAATTATTCAACGGTGAAAAGGGTTTCGCCATACTCAACTGGCTGCCCATTTTCGACCAACACGTCGATGATCACGCCCGCCTTATCGGCTTCAATCTGGTTTAGCATCTTCATCGCCTCGATAATGCATAGCGTATCGCCAATATTAACGCGCTGTCCTACTTCAGCAAACGGTTTTGCACCTGGTGCTGCGGAGCGGTAAAAGGTACCGACCATTGGCGCGGTGATGGGATTGCCGCTGACAGCTGCAACCTCTACTACTTTGGCTGCCTCTGCAACGGGTGCTGGCGCAGCTACGGGTAGCGCTGCGGCAACCATTGCGGGTTGTGAAGCAACGATCTGGCTGGTACGGCTGATGCGCACTGATTCCTTGTCTTCATGAATTTCGATCTCTGCGAGGTCTGATTCTTCAAGCAGCTCAATCAGTTTTTTTATTTTTCGTATATCCATTAAGGGCACTCTTTAACATTATTGTTTAATGTAAGTTATTAGTCTGTTTCAAGTCGTTTAATAGCAGCCTGTAGTGCCAGCTCGTAGCCCATTGGCCCGAACCCGCAGATCACGCCCACGGCGATAGCCGAGAAGAAGGAGTGCTGCCTGAACGCTTCTCGTGCATGGACGTTTGAAAGATGAATCTCAATAAAGGGGATGTGGGTGGCGCTGAATGCATCCCGAATCGCAACACTGGTGTGGGTGAAGGCAGCAGGATTGATGATGATAAAGGCAACACCATCCTTTTTTGCTGCTTGTACCTGATCAACCAGTTCATGTTCAGCATTGCTTTGAAAGCTGGTTAGCGTATGCCCCGCGGCCTGTGCAGCGCTTTCGAGGCGCTGGTTGATAGTGGCTAGTGTATCGTTGCCGTAGAGTCCGGGTTCTCGTTCACCAAGCAGGTTTAGATTGGGCCCGTTTAAAATGAGTAACTTAGCCATCAGCGTGGTTATTGTCCTGTTAAGTCCTGCTAAATACCGTTAAATTGCTATCAAACTGGTGGTTATGAGGTAACCCCACTCTCTTGAATGCTAATTTAGCACCATTTGGAGGATTTTGTCTAGATCCGTGGAGATTGCAACAAAATCGAAGAAGATCGCGGTAATTTATCTAGATATTGAGACCTTTGCACGAGAGCTAGTTTTCGTTCCAGCAAGGCATAAATGATCGAAAAAACGGAGTTTACACGCAGTAAATGAGTATTTTGAGATCATTTATAACGCGGCTGGAGCGGAAAATAGACTCGTGCAAAGGTCTCATAATAGCTTTTACGGCATAAATGGGCGTAGTGCCAGAACAGCGGCCAGTATGACTAGCGGAAAGACCAGGTTAAGGCGAAAACCGGCCTTGATCATCTCGCTCATCGAGACCCGTTCGGTACCAAAGATGATCGCATTGGGCGGCGTGGCCACCGGCAGCATAAAGGCGCATGAGGCGGCGAGCGTCGCAGTGAGTAGCAGTTGCGTGACATCATGGTCACTGGCGATGGCGACGGCCGCCAGCACCGGCAGCATCACCTGAGTGGTAGCGGTATTACTGGTGACCTCGGTAAGGAAGACAATCACCAACGCGATGCCGAGTAGCATCAGCGGCAGTGGTACGGCGCTAAGAAATTGCAGCTGGTCGCCTATCCAGAATGAGAGGCCGGAGTTTTTCATCCCCATGGCGAGGGCAAAACCACCGCCAAGTAGCAGGATGATATCCCACGGCAGACGCCCGATGGTGGTTTTGTCCATGATCGGCTTGCCATCACGGATTGGCACCAGAAAGAGAATCAATGCCGCAACGACCGCCACCGTGCCGTCATCAACCCCATCATAGGGAAGCAGTGAGGCCCAGCCGGGGATGTCGATCCCTTCGCCCTGAATCCCTTTGCGCGTCATCCACGCCATGGCGGTGAGGCCTAGCACCCAGGCAACAAAGCGTTCATCGCGGCGCATGGTGCCGAGGCTTTGCAGCTCGTCGGCAATCCCTTCAACCGCTGCATTTGACCAGCTCAGGTTACGTACGCGGCGCCCCAGATAAAAGACCACAATGGTGATGCCGACGATCACCATCGGTACTCCGATCATCATCCACTCTAAAAAGCTGGGAACATCATCAGGTGCGGCTGCGCGCATGTTTTCGAGAAAGACCAGATTCGGTACTGTACCAACCGGGGTGCCCATGCCGCCGATGTTGGCGCAGTAAGCGATCGTGAGTAGTAGCGTGCTCGCCATCACCACCATTGTTTTGCCGTCGAAGACTTTGTCGAGGCGCGCCAGTACTGCGATCGCAATGGTGGCCATCAACATGGTGGTGGCAGTGTTGGAGATCCACATCGAGAGAAAGGCGGTGGAGAGGGCAAAGCCGACCAATATCTGAAATGGGCTGCCATGCAAATGCGACAGGATTACCAGTGCAATGCGTTGATGCAGTCCAGTGCGCTCCATCGCCTGTGCAATTAAAAAACCACCAATGAAGAGAAACATGATGCTGCCCATGTAGCGCGGGGCCGTCTCTTTGGCAGTGGCGATACCCATTAATGGAAAGGTGATCAGCGGTAGCAGTGCGGTGACAGCGAGCGGTACACATTCACTCAGCCACCAGATTGCCATCCACACCACTACGCCGAGCATTGAGGCCGCATGAGGATGACCGGGGATATCGACAAAGGCGGCTATCGATAGCCCAAGGGTCGGGCCGAGTAGTAGCGCGATCTGTCTAACGCGTTTTATCATGGTGAGTGATGGCGCTTAATCGGTTCGGGTGCTGTCCACCCGTTCACTTTTTTGAAAAGAAACTTGAGATGGGGGCCATCGAATTTTTGTTTGGTGTAATACCAGAACTCAGAAGCACCACGGCGAATTTTGAGCGGCTCACCGAGCAAATCGCGTACATCCTGATAGTCCATACCGACCTTGAGGTGTATCCAGTTGGTGGTATCTTGCCATTCGCCGGGATTGGTGGGTGGAGTCAGTGCATTGTCTGTTTTGATGATGGTGGT
>QIJH01000218.1 GCA_003232725.1 Chromatiaceae bacterium
TGCAAGGCGAAAAATATGAGTTTACACGTGTAAATGATCATTTTTTAACGCTGAACGGGTGGATTTCATGGGTTAGCTGAGTAGTTACCTTTATTCTAACCCCTATCACTGCAACTAAACCGTTTTCCATGCTATCTTCAGAAAATAAAAACCCCGATAAGCAACGGATAGATCACTCAAAAATTATGAACAACATTAAATACCATCAAGGAAAGTGGACCAGCAAAGCCGCCATGGAAGTTGCCCGTTCACACGGCCCAACGGCTGCCTATAATGGCAAAATTTACGTCTTTGGCGGCGGCGGGCCCGATTTTAAAAGCCTGAACGCCACCTCCATCTATGACCCAGCGCAAGACAGCTGGTCAGTGGGCAACGAGATGCCAACCCTGCGCTCAGGTGCAATCGCGACCACTGTAGGCGATACCATCTATATTACTGGCGGCGGTTTTAAAAAACCTGATGGCAACTTCCAGTTCCTGCGTGCCACCGAGATCTACTATCCGAAAACCGATAGCTGGGAAACAGGGCCGGAGATGCTCCAGCCACACGACTACCCAGCTGGCGCACTGTATGACAATCATATCTACATCCTGGGAGGCCACCATCCTGACGCGACACTCTCTGGCCCCAAAACCGATCCCGGCTTTGATTTCTGTGAGCGCCTCAACCTCGCCACCAGCAAATGGGAAGCACTCAAACCACTGCCAACCCCTCGCTTCGCGCTCGATGCAGTGGTAATGGATCAAAAAATCCTCACCATGGGCGGCGTCGCCTTCACCCCCGAGGGTTTCAACAACTTTGACCACATCGAAGCCTTCGATCCTGCCAACAACGAATGGCATCTAGACAGCCTCAAACTGCCGTGGACAGCCGCGGGCCTGGGTTCGATCATGGTCGACGACACCCCGTTTATCTTTGGTGGCTATAGCGGCGACGGCATCTGTGATCACGCAGCCTGCTACGACAAAGCCAGCAAAACCTGGCACTTGCTGCCACCGATGCCCGCACCACTCGCGGCAATGGGCGTGGCACACATCAACCGCACCATTTATTTAGTCGGGGGCTGGGCGGACGACGGGCGCACCCCACTCAACAGTGTCGTTGCCTACACCTATTAAATAGATGGACAACCAGCAACTTGAACGCTACAGCCGTCACATTATGCTACCCGAGATCGATATTGCAGGGCAGAGACGACTGCTTCAAGCAAAGATTCTGCTGATCGGTGCAGGCGGGCTCGGCTCGCCCGCCGCCATCTACCTCGCCAGCAGTGGCGTCGGCCAGATCACTATCTGCGACGATGACGACGTCGATCTCAGCAACCTGCAGCGCCAGATCGCCCACAACAGCGAGCGCGTCGGACAAAACAAGGCCGACTCAGCACGAGCAACACTGCGCGCAATTAACCCAGAAACCACCGTTATCGCCATCAAGCAGCGCCTAAACAGTGATACGTTACTGGCAGCCATTTCCGACGCAAATATTGTGCTCGATGCCAGTGATAACTTTGCCACCCGCTTTATGCTCAGCGATGCCTGCGTTAACACACACACACCGCTAGTCTCCGGCGCAGCCATCCAGCTTTCAGGACAGATTTGCGTGTTCCGCAACGACGGCAATACCCCCTGCTACCGCTGTCTGTTTGATGAATCCACCATCGCCGACGAAGAGAATTGCGCCCAAAGCGGTGTTTTTGCCCCACTCACCGGGATTATCGGCAGCATGATGGCCGCTGAAGCGCTCAAATTATTGGTTCCATTTGGCAAACCACTCGACAACCGGCTACTCATTCTGAACGCCGCGACAATGGAATGGCGCAGCCTAAAACTACAAAAAGACCCTGTTTGTCCAGCCTGCTCGAGCAGCACCTAAACCACTTAAGATCCACTGATTCCACCCGAAAACCTGAAGCCTGGCACAGATCCGCATTCCCGTGCTTTACAAGTCCCCGCTCCAGAGGGTAGAATTCGCGGTTCGCTAGTTTTAGGCTAAACCATATCATTAAAGAGGGAAGTAAATGCCTGCTGTTCGTTTAAGAGAAAATGAGCCTTTCGAAGTTGCTATACGTCGCTTCAAGCGCATCTGTGAAAAAACAGGGGTCATCTCGGAGGTTCGTCGTCGTGAATTTTACGAAAAGCCTACCGCTGTGCGTAAACGCAAAGCAGCGGCTGCCGTTAAAAGACAACTGAAGAAGACCTATAGCGAAAAAATGCGCACCGTTCGCGCCCCTTACTAATCAATATTTAGTAAGCCGACCACGATGGATAGCACGCTAACACAGCGACTCAGCGATGATATGAAGAGCGCCATGCGCAGCAAAGACGCGCAGCGGCTAGGTGTCATCCGTTTGATCCGCGCCGCGATTAAGCAGCGTGAAATCGACGAGCGTATCGAGCTGGATGACGGCCAGGTGCTCGCCATTCTCGACAAGATGAACAAACAACGTCGCGACTCCATCGAGCAATACACCAAGGGCAATCGCCCAGACCTCGCCGATGTTGAACGCGCCGAGATCAAAGTCATTAAAGATTACTTGCCGCCTGCACTCAGCGAAACAGAACTTGAAACAATGATCAATGATGCCATTGCCACCAGCGGTGCCAGCTCAGCAAAAGATATGGGTAAAGTAATCGGTCTGTTAAAAGGCAAACTGCAAGGTCGTGCTGACATGGGCACCGTTAGCGGACAGATCAAAGCCAAACTTGGCGCATAAACGCCGCATCCGCCTGTCATACCGCCAAATGCAAACGGCGGCACAGACAAGCCCCACTAGATAGACAACCACACGATGGCTGGCAAAATCCCGCAGCAGTTCATCGATGAACTGCTCGCACGCGTCGATATCGTGGATTTGATCGACACCTCGGTGCCGCTCAAAAAGACCGGCCGTAACCATAGCGCTTGCTGTCCATTCCACGACGAAAAGACCCCCTCCTTCACCGTTAGCCAGGACAAACAGTTTTACCACTGTTTCGGCTGTGGCGCACACGGTACCGCAATTGGTTTTTTGATGGAATATGAGCGTCTCGACTTTCTCGATGCAGTGCGCGATCTCGCCGCCCACGTCGGGATGGAAGTTCCACACTCAGCCAGCAGCGCACAAAACGATAGCAAACCACTCTATGAGCTAATACAGCAGGTCGCCAACTTCTACCGCCAGCAACTCAAAGAGCACCCCAAGGGCAACCAGGCGATCGACTACCTCAAGGCGCGCAGTCTAAGTGGCGATACTGCGGCAGAGTTTGGTGTCGGCTACGCTCCGCCCGGCTGGGACACGCTACAAAAATATTTCAGTAATGACAGCATCCAGCCACTCACCGCCACCGGTATGCTGATCAAAAAGGATAACGGCGGTCACTACGACCGTTTTCGCGAACGCATCATGTTCCCGATCCGTGACTCACGCGGGCGCGTCATCGGCTTTGGCGGACGTGTTTTAGGCGACGACACCCCCAAATACCTCAACTCCCCCGAGACCCCACTCTTTCACAAAGGGCGCGCACTTTACGGTCTGTTTGAGGCGCGCCAGGCCAATCGAGACATCCAACGCCTACTGATCGTCGAAGGCTACATGGATGTGGTGATGTTGGCACAACATGGCATCCGTTATGCCGTCGCCACCCTCGGCACCGCCACCACCGTCGAACATTTAGAGTTAATGTTTCGCACCACCAGCGAAGTCGTTTTCTGTTTCGATGGCGATCGCGCCGGGCGCGAGGCCGCCAATCGCGCGCTGGAAAACACCCTGCCCGCGATGCAGGCAGGCCGACAGGCACGCTTTCTGTTTCTGCCCGATGGTGAAGACCCAGACTCACTGGTACAAAAAGAGGGCAAAGTAGCGCTCGAAGCACGCATTGATACGGCCGCACCACTCTCCACCTATCTCTACGAACACCTCGCTAAACAGGTCGACATGAGCAACATCGATGGGCAGGCGCGCCTGGTGGAACTGGCACGACCGCACCTCAAAAAGCTACCCACAGGCGTCTTCAAACATATGATGGTGACTCGCCTCGCAGAGATCACACGCATGGAAGAACGTACACTTAGCCATCTACTTGGCAGCAACGAGCCCATGACCACAAGCGCTCCTCGACCAAGCAAGCAGAGACCACGCGGCAATAAGCAAGGCAAGCAGCCATCACTGGTACGCCAAGCGATCACCCTACTGCTCAACACCCCCGCATTGGCGCAACTTGAAGCAGAACCACAGCGCTTTGCCTCACTCAATGCGCCCGGCATCACACTTTTAATCGAATTACTTGAAATGTTGAGAACCAGCCCACATCTCACTACCGGTGCAGTGCTAGAACGATGGCGTGAACGAGAAGAGGGCCGCTATCTAGCTAAATTAGTACAGCAGGAAAACTTGGTCGACAATGAACATCAAGAGCAGGAATTTCGCGATCTGTTGCAGCAACTCTACCGTCAATACCGCACGCAACGGATTGAGTTCCTATGCAACAAACCAACATCTGAACATTCAAATGCCGAGAAACTGGAATTACAACGTCTACTTAAAGAGAAATCAGGCATTTAATCACTATTAGCGTCGCCAAAGCGCCAAAGGCATGTTATTGGGCTTCTCAGACCCCACTGAAATGTTATAGAATAGCGGGCTATTTTTTGCTCACGCATCACTGTATGAAGGAAGGGCTCACGCCACATGAATCAAGCACAGCAGCAATCTCAGCTTAAGATACTGATAGCAAAAGGCAAAGAGCAGGGCTACCTCACCTACCGTGAAGTGAACGATCACCTGCCAAGCGATATCGTCGATCCAGATCAGATCGAAGACATCGTTGGTATGATCAATGACATGGGCATCACAGTACATGAAGTCGCGCCCGATACCGATAGCCTTGCGATCTCAGACTCCTCTGCCGCCAGCACCGATGATGACGCCGCCGAAGAGGCCGCCGCCGCACTCGCCAGTGTTGATAGTGAATTTGGTCGCACCACCGACCCTGTGCGCATGTACATGCGCGAAATGGGCACAGTTGAACTGCTCACCCGCGAAGGTGAAATCAAGATCGCTAAACGCATCGAAGCTGGCCAACGCCAGATGATGCTGGCACTGGCTACCTATCCACAAACTATTCATAAGCTGCTTGAAGTGCAAACCAAGGTAGCAAATGAAGAGACCCGTCTAAATGACCTGCTAACCGGTTTTATCGACCCTTACGCTGAAGATGTCATTCCACCACCAGCGCCGCCAAAGAGCAGTGATGATTCCGACGATGATGAAGAAGTTGTCGACACTGGACCGGATCCTGAAGAAGTGCGCGAACGCTTTGCAGAGATCAGAAAACGCTACAATGCGGTAATCACTGCGATCGAAAAAGACAATAGCGACCTGGTCACCAATCAGAAACTGCGTAGCGAAATGGCTGAGCCCATTATAGAGCTTAAGCTAACCCCCAAGCTTATTGATGTACTGATCAAAAACATGCGCGGCATGGTTCGCCGTATCCGCGAGCAGGAAAAGGTCATCATGGACATCTGTGTGAGTAAGGCACACATGCCGCGCAAACAGTTCATTACCTCATTCCCGGATAACGAAACTGACCTGACCTGGCTTCCAAAGCAGATCGATAGCGGCCACAGCTACTCACCTGTCCTCAAAGAATACGAAGAAGAGATTCTGCGCGCACAGAGCAAGCTAGTTGCCATGCAGGAAGAGTCACACCTGTTTATCCATGAGATCAAGGACATCAACCGCAAAATATCTATCGGTGAAGCGAAAGCACGCCGCGCCAAGAAAGAGATGGTTGAAGCGAATCTACGATTGGTTATCTCGATTGCAAAAAAATACACCAACCGTGGCCTCCAGTTCCTTGATCTAATCCAGGAGGGTAACATCGGCCTGATGAAGGCTGTCGACAAGTTTGAATACCGTCGTGGCTACAAATTTTCGACCTACGCCACCTGGTGGATTCGTCAGGCGATCACCCGCTCGATTGCGGATCAGGCACGTACCATTCGTATTCCGGTACATATGATTGAAACCATCAACAAACTCAACCGTATCTCGCGTCAAATGCTGCAAGAGATGGGGCGTGAAGCAACGCCAGAAGAGCTGTCAATCCGCATGGAGATGCCAGAAGATAAGGTTCGCAAGGTATTGAAGATTGCCAAAGAGCCTATCTCAATGGAGACCCCTATCGGTGATGATGAAGATTCGCACCTCGGTGATTTCATCGAAGATCCAAACGTGATGGCACCACCCGATGCCGCCACCGTTGAAGGGCTACGTGAAGCGACTAATTCAGTACTCGAAAGCCTCACCGCACGTGAAGCCAAAGTCCTGCGGATGCGCTTTGGTATCGGCATGAACACCGACCACACCCTGGAAGAAGTCGGCAAACAGTTTGACGTGACGCGTGAGCGTATTCGTCAGATCGAAGCCAAGGCATTGCGCAAGCTACGCCACCCCAGCCGCTCCGATCCACTGCGCAGCTTCAGCGACTAATCACTAGCCGCAACAGAAACAGCAAGGCGAAGCTAACCACTTCGCCTTTTTTGCTTTTATCACAACAGAATGACAAAAATCAGGTGACGTAGCTTTTAGCAAAACGTTATACTGCACACCCTAATAAGGGCCTGTAGCTCAGTTGGTTAGAGCAGGGGACTCATAATCCCTTGGTCGTAGGTTCGAGTCCTACCGGGCCCACCATACGAATCAATAAGTTACACACCGTACCCGCTATCCAACAAAATTCATGGAAGCATTCCCATGAAATAAGCACGCTCCTTTCTTTTCTCGACATTAAAGATCAATCCTTGTGTTTAGCACACTAAACACTAAATATGTCATGTATGGTGGTTTAGCAATTTGCTATACACAACAAAATTTGAACATGATTCAACCCACACAACATCACTATGACCATTAAATACAAAGGGAGGCACGCTTGGAACCCTACCAACCCCAAACACTCCCCCTTAAAAACCTGGATTACGCCAAACTAATCACCCTGGTTGGTGAGGCCAACGCTGCCTTAGCTGAATACAACGGGTTGTTACAATCCATGGTAAATCCTGCTGTGATGCTATCTCCCCTTATCAACCAGGAAGCCGTGTTTTACTTGTATCGAGGGAACTCAGACCATCGTTGAAACAGTGCAGTGCACCGCCTGCCTATAGCGTATAACAATATAAACAGTGATGACGCTGGCAACAATCGCATCGCCGTTGCCAGCGACTCCAACAAGAATCCCTGATTAATGATTAGCAAACAAAAGATCAGCTAGTTACACCATCAACTCAAGTGATAGCGACCCTATCCCACCGCATCGCCTTCACCAGGTTTCTGAAGTTCCTGTGACTCCTCTTCAATACGCCGCACCCCAAAGATCACCTTCGGCGGTATTCCCATTTCGAGATCGACACCATTAACACGATAGTTTGAACCGCGCTGTTTTAGGATATCGTTCACCTTCTCCTGCTTTTTCATCGCCGCCATAATCGTATCCGCAATCAGCTCATCGCTGCTGAACTCGGTCGTTTTATCCATCACCTTGACGGAAAGTTCTTTTGCCTTGTCGAAGAATGCCATCGCCTACCCCTATTAGTGATTACCGTTACCACAGCCGCCCGGTGAGCCCGCTGCTGAGGCGAGGGTCTTGTTGGCATCCTCAAAAAAGTCCTGCCAGCCACTGGCCATCGTATTTCCGATAAATAGCATCCACCGGTAACGCTGCGAGCTGTGGCAACACAACTTGCACAGACTGGTCCGCTTGCAACAGGCCGCATTCGTTACACTCCAGTTATAGAGATGGGTGTCACCTGAATTACTAACGATAACGCCTCCTCATCAAGACAAAACGCACAGCCCATTCTCATGAGTTAAATAAAAACACAGCAAAAACAAACAATTTAATGTATAATTTGTCGCCTTGCTGGAATCATCCCGCAAGTTCGTGCGCCCTCTTAGACTCATATTGAGGTGCACGACCCTAGAACACTACAGGTATTTTACAGATGTCATCACCCTCTGATAGCTTTTCGCAGCTAGCACTTTCCGCCCCTATCCTTCGCGCACTGGATGATGTTGGCTACGAGTCACCATCACCCATTCAAGCAGAAGCGATCCCGCATCTACTTGAAGGACACGACATTATAGGACAGGCGCAGACCGGTACCGGTAAGACCGCTGCATTTGCACTACCGCTACTGAACAACATCGATCTAACACAAAAAACCCCGCAACTACTGGTACTGGCCCCAACACGCGAACTCGCGATCCAGGTGGCCGAGGCATTTCAGAGCTATGCACGTCACCTAAAGGGGTTTCATGTGCTGCCAATCTACGGCGGCCAAAGCATGGACACCCAGCTACGCCAGCTAAAACGCGGGGTACATGTCGTCGTGGGTACTCCTGGTCGCGTGATGGACCACTTGCGTCGTAAAACGATGTCACTCGCTGGCCTGAAATCACTCGTACTGGATGAAGCCGATGAAATGCTGAAGATGGGCTTTATCGATGACGTTGAATGGATCTTGGAACAGACACCAGAGACGCGTCAAATCGCGCTATTCTCAGCAACGATGCCAGATGTGATCCGTAAGGTTGCGAATCGTTACCTGAAAAACCCAAAGACGGTCAAGATCAAATCTGAATCGACCACTGTTGATACCATCAATCAAAAATACTGGCAGGTCAGCGGCCTGCATAAGCTCGATGCGCTGACCCGCATCCTGGAAGTCGAAGAGCTCGATGCCGCAATCATCTTTGTGCGCACCAAAAATGCCACCGCTGAACTGGCGCAGAAACTCGAAGCACGCGGCTATTCCTGCGCGGCACTGAGTGGTGATATCACTCAGGTGCTGCGCGAACGCACCGTTAATCAACTGAAAAAAGGGGTGATCGATATCATCGTTGCGACCGACGTTGCGGCGCGTGGCCTCGATGTGCCTCGCATCAGCCACGTGATCAACTACGACATCCCGTATGACACAGAAGCCTATGTTCACCGTATCGGTCGTACTGGTCGCGCCGGCCGCAAAGGCACCGCAATTTTATTTGTCGCGCCACGCGAGACCCGTATGCTGCGTGCGATTGAGCGCGCTACCAATAAAAAGATCGAGCGCATGCAACTGCCTTCGATTGAAGCAGTTAGCAACAAGCGTGTTACCGAATTTAAGCAGCAGATCCTCGATACCATCAAGTCTGAAGACCTAACATTTTTTAACGAAGTGTTGATGCAGATCGAAACAGAGCAGAACATCAGTCCAAATGATGTTGCCGCCGCACTCACCTATCTATTGCAGAAAGAACGGCCATTGATGCCTAAGGCGCAGGCGATGCCAAAAGACCGTAAAGCGCGTGACCGTACCGCGGACAACCGAGACCGCCCTCGCGAAAAACGTCCAGCACCTGGTTCACTCGGCAAGGCACGCCGTTTGAAAAAACATCCTGAAGTTGAAATGGCACGTTACCGTATTGAAGTTGGCAAGCATCATGAAGCTTCGCCAGGCGACATCGTTGGCGCCATTGCAAATGAAGCAGAGATCGACAGCCAGTACATTGGCGATATCAAACTCTATGATGACTTCAGCACTGTCGATCTACCCGCTGACATGCCAGCCGATGTCTTCCAGCTACTGAAAAAAGCCCGCGTACGCCAACAGGCACTAGCAATCTCAATCACTAAAGATGGCGCATTTGGCAATAAGGGCGGCGCAAGAAGTGGCACTGATAAAAAGCGTGAATTTTCCGACAAAAAAGGCGGTGATCGTCAAAAGAAATCGGGCAAAGAAAAATTCGTGAATAAAAAGGCCGCCAGTCAGGCTAAAAAACCAAAGAGCAAAGAACAAATCTCGCTCTCTAAATAAAGTAGGCATTCACGCCTGGAATAAAGTCGTTGTTCCGGTATCCTAAAAAACCGGGACGGCGATCACTTTAACCAACCTACCCTCGCAATATCTTTTCTATCGCGTCAACATCTGCCTGTGCTGCCTCCAGCACACGCAATGTCATCTTTGGGCCAAGCCTGCCAAGCGAAAATTTAGTAAATGAAGGAACCGCATCGATTGCCGGATATTCCGCCATCTTCGGTGTATCGATAAAACTATAGAGCTGTGCCAATACAACCACATCGCAATAGTCAGGCTTAGGACCACCATCGCGATACCAATCATGTGAACCACGCACCACATCGATCACATCCAGATCAAAATCCCAACGCCTCAACACTTGCACGCCCACCTCACAACTCAACTCTTCAATCACCTGACTCAACATTGCGGCATCTTCAACAAGCTCTGGGTATTTTGCCGCATAGTTAATCACAGGCAGCGCGCCAATGTTATATACTAACCCAGCTAACATCGCGCGATCTTCATCAAGCCCTCGCCCATGGCGTGAAATTACCGCACACAATGCAGCCAAGTGAGTACTACGCTGCCACGCTTTACGCATAAACGCTTGAAGCAATGGCGATTCGCTTTCGAATAACTGTTGTAATGAACAACCAATCACGAGATCCCGTGTCACCTGCAATCCCATTCGAGAGACTGCCATCTGGCAAGTGGTAATCGCCGATTTACCACGATACATAGGACTATTTGCCACCTTCAACAGACGTCCTGCCAACGGCGGGTCAGCCATCACGATCCGTGCCACTTCAGAAACATCAGACCCTTTATCCTTGACCGCAACCTGCACTTGCAGTGCGATATCAGGCAGACTGGGGATTTTAAGTTTACTGGCTTTTGAATCACGTTCAATATCGGCCATCAAATGCTCAATCAACGCCGCCTTATCGAGCGAAATATTGCCATCTATCTTATCTGGCGGTGGTGCATCACCCAGCGCCTTTCTCACCTCATCATCACTCAAACGAAAAACAACCACTCGACTGCTAGCGCGAATCGTCCATTGGCAAGGCTTAGTGAAACTCAGCGGCAATTTAGCCTTATCAGTGTTTGCGCTCACCACCTCATCATCACGACCAGGCGCCACCATAGAGACATCGCCTGACACCAGAAAATAAGTCCAGGGCTCATTCGAACCGTGATGCGCGATGGTCTCACCTGCTAGCAGCGTCTCAAAATAACTATCCCGAGAGAGCTGCAGTAACGCCACTGCATCAAGTTTATCCAGCGGGGAAAAGATGCCCATTATGGCTGGATTGACCAGCTTATCCGTCTTCATTTACTGCGCCTCACGTCAAAAATACCTCTACTAAGAAAGGTTATATCATCCATGTATTGATCATATAGCAAACACCAGAAAGAATATTAGCCAAATTCTAAGATGGCATCAGGGTTTATACTATAATTAGATAACACCCGATAACAAACAATAACAATGCAAAGCCCCTCTTCAACACCCTCGGTGACAATAATTGATGCGTCATTCGCGCCCCAAATGGCGCACATACAACACTACTTGTCACCACGCCAATCAATGCAGGCCAATACAGGTAACCACTGCTCCACTGGGGCAAGCCATCAGCACCTATACCGGCCAACCAATAACCCAGCGCACCCGCCATCGCAATCGGCAACCCACATGCAGCAGAGGTCGCAATCGCCTGACGCACAGCGACACCGCACCACAACAGAAACGGCGTAGTCATCGAGCCACCACCAATACCAATCAGCGCAGAGATCATCCCAATCACACCACCGACACCGGCCAGCACAACACGACCAGGCAGGTGATGACCCACCTCAGGTCGCAACTCCAGTACCATCTGAAACGCCACCAACAACGCAAATGCCGCGAAGATTTTCTGCAGCCAGCCACTGGAAATTTGGCCTGCCAAAAATGCACCGCACAGTGCGCCCACCATAATCCCGGCGCTCAAGCGAACAACAACCGCCCACTGCACCGCGCCATACTGGTGGTGGGTACGGATTGATGACAGTGAAGTTACCACGATCGTCGCCAGTGATGTCCCCAGTGCGAGGTGCATAATGACACCCGGATCAAACCCTTGCGCTTTAAAAATAAACGCCAGCACTGGCACAATAATCAGACCACCACCAATACCAAACATTCCCGCCAATGTTCCCGCCAACGCGCCCAGCAATAAATAATAGAGCAGCGCCTCGATCATCGTTTACCCTAACCCCTCATTGAGTGCTAAAATCCCAAGGTTCAGTATAGCGCCTTTATAAAAAAGGTATGATCGACACGCTAACGTTATTTTTTGAGATCAATAGTGAAAATGGGGGAGAGGCAGATGTATCCAAAGGTTTCAGCCACACATAATAAGATTATTGCTGTTCTGGGCGGAAGCGGCTTTGTCGGACAACATTTAGTTCGCACACTGGTGGAAGCAGGCTATCAGGTACGCGTGCTGGCACGCCACCGCGAGCGTTGCCGTGAACTACTGGTGTTACCTCGCGTCAGCGTCATCGACACCAATATCATGACCCTCTCAAACCTGCACAAACACCTCGCTGGCTGCAGCGCGGTGATCAATCTAGTCGCCGTACTGAATGAAAATAAAAAAGGGGTCTTTCAGCGCCTGCATGTTGACCTGCCACAGATGATCATTGACGCCTGTGTCATCAATAAAATTGACCGCGTGATTCACATGAGCGCACTCAATGCCTATTCAGGTAAAGCACCCAGCCGCTATCTCACCAGCAAAGGAAAAGGAGAAGACACCATTCACACTGGCGCTGATGATGGGATCAATGTGACCACCCTGCGCCCATCTGTGATTTTTGGCCCTGGCGACAACCTCTTTAACCGCTTCTCATCACTGCTTAAATTTGTCACGCACCTGCCTTTGGCATGCCCCAACGCACGCTTTGCACCGGTCTATGTGAATGACGTGGTCGATGTCATTGTTAAATCGCTCAGCGAAAAGGCAACCTTCGGCCAACGCTATGACCTGTGCGGCCCTCGCGTCTATACCCTGCAACAGCTGGTCGAATTCACGATTAAGACACTCGGCATTAATCGCAAGGTGATCCCACTTGGCAACGGCACATCTAAATTAATGGCGCGTATCTTAAGCATCGCACCGGGCAAACCACTCACTTACGATAACTACCTCTCTATGCAGATCGATAGCGTTAGCAACGAGAAATTTCCCACCATTTTTAACATCACACCGCAACCGATGGAAGCGATCGTACCACGCTACCTGATGAACCAGAATCAGCGCGGCCAATTTGATCGCTTCCGTCTTTATGCCGGGCGTGACGATTAACCTAAACGACTAAGGCACCACCGTAGATGGAAATCTATATGGTCGGCGGTGCCGTTCGCGATAAACTGCTGGGGCTGCCCATCAAAGACCGCGACTGGGTGGTGGTGGGCGCAACCCCGGAAGAGATGCTCGCACAGGGATATACCCAGGTGGGGCAGGACTTCCCCGTTTTCCTGCACCCAGAAACAAAAGAAGAGTACGCCCTCGCACGCACTGAACGAAAAACGGCTACGGGCTACACCGGATTTGAAGTACATGCCTCACCGGATGTGACTCTTGAAGAAGACCTTAAGCGCCGCGATCTCACCATCAACGCGATGGCACTCACCCTCAATGGCAATCTGGTCGACCCGCTCCACGGCGTGCGTGATCTGCAGCAGCAACTGCTCCGACATGTCTCGCCCGCCTTTATTGAAGACCCTGTGCGCGTACTACGTGTCGCGCGCTTTGCTACACGCCTGGCACCATTAGGATTTACAATCGCGGAGGAGACACAAGCACTATTAAAAGAGATCGTCGAAGCCGACGAAGTGGACGCACTAGTGCCCGAACGCGTCTGGGCCGAGATCGAGCGTGCGCTCAATGAACCGCGCCCCTCAACCTTTTTCACCACACTACGCGAATGCGGTGCACTCGCACGCGTTTTGCCAGAAGTCGATGCACTCTTCGGCGTACCGCAACCAGAACACTATCACCCAGAAATCGATAGCGGTATTCACACCATGATGGTGCTTGATAGCGCAGCCACACTCACCACCGATCCAGAAGTACGCTTTGCCGCACTCTGTCACGATCTGGGAAAAGGCAATACGCCACGAGACAAATGGCCTAGTCACCACGGCCATGAAGAACGCGGCGTGAAATTAACACAAACACTGTGCAAACGAATGCGTGTTCCAAAACGTTTCCAGGCGCTTGCAATACTGGTCGCACGTTACCACACTCATTGCCATCGCGCCGCCGAACTCCGTTCAACCACGCTGTTAAAAACGCTAGAATCCCTCGATGCCTTTCGTCGTCCCGCACGCCTTGAACAGTTCCTTACTGCATGTAAAGCAGATTCACGCGGGCGCACGGGTTATGAAACCTGCGATTATCCACAGGCAGCACTCTTCTCACTTGCCTATCGCGCCGCAAATGCAGTTGATATTCGCACTATCGTTGCTCAAGGCCATCACGGTACAGCACTTGCCGACAAAATTCATGCTGCTCGCGCTCGCGCCATAAAGGTCGCCATTCAATAACCACCGCATGCGCATCATTAAACTTTATCAATTCGCGTGCGATATAGGTATAATCGCTCGCAAGCGGCTCACGGCCACACAGGTCAACGAATATAATATTTGCCGCACCGCAAGAGAAAGAGATGTCGCATAATTCCGGAAACAATCAGATTATCATTGAGGGCGTCTGCAACGACGGCAAAAAGTTCCGCCCGTCAGACTGGGTTGAGCGAATCTCATCCGCGCTAGCCAGCTTCGGCCCTGACCATAAATTACGCTACTCAGAACATGTCCAGCCCTGCATCATCAACGGCGCACGCTGTCTGATTGTTGCCAGAGGCCTCAGCCTTAACGACCCGGAAGCATTCAGCTTCATTCTACAGTTCGCACGCAAAAACCAGCTGCGCATCCAGGAAAAACACCTGATCAAAGAGTGGGGATATAACTTTCCTGATGATGACGATAACAACGAATTAATCGCAAACGGCTGAGAAATACCGCTATTCCCCTGCAAACCTAGCTGTTACAGCAAATAATAGACCACTATCTGCAACCAATTGAATTCCATCAGCATCCCCTGAAAACAGCTATTCCTTCTCTAATTTCGCCACTGCAAAACCTTGACTACAGCCACAGTCTCGTGACAAGCTGATCTTCCGCCGCGCTAACTTGCGCGAGGAAAGAGTCGGAAAAGACGTTTTGAACCAAACATATGGAGACCCATAATATGTACGGAAAACGACATCAATTAACGCATGAATTCCCGGACTTGCAACACGCCATCTATCAACTCAAAAACCAGGACAACGATTTTGCGTCTCTTTTAAAAGAATACGAGCACACAGACAAAACCATTCACGTGCTTGAAAAGCAACAACAACCTACCACCGATGCTCGTATGCTTGATCTTAAGGTGAAACGCCTAAACCTTAAAGACCAACTGTATAGTGAATTAAAACAGTATCACTCATAATCGCTCAAACAATTCGACAATGGCAAACGGTAGACTCAATGTTAACTAACACCTCATCACTAACGCGATATTGAAGTATTAGTGATGAGGTTCACGCCATACTGAAGCCTCTTACTTATTCACCAATAGCTCGCGATCAAGCGCCTTGAGACGCGCTGGCGTACCAACATCAACCCACCCGCCACGATAGTGCTCACCACTGACAGCGTCTGTCATCATTGCAGACCTCAAGAGCGGCGCTAAAGGGCTTCGCGCCTCTGACAGCGATTCAAACAATTCAGCACAATAGAGCCCAATCCCACTAAAGGTAAGCTTCGGCTCACCATCAGGCTGCACTTGCCCTCGCTGCAATGAAAAGTCCCCTTCGGGATGAAATAGTGGATTATCAACCAATACTAGATGCGCTAAACCTGTTGGCGCTTTAGGCAACGATGCAAATGAAAAATCGCTCCACACATCGCCATTCACCACCACAAATGGCATATCACCTAACAACGGTAGTGCATGTTTAATACCACTAGCGGTTTCAAGCCCCACATCACCTTCAGCAGAATAACGAATTTGTGCGCCGTATTGCCTCCCATTTCCGAGCACTTGCTCAAGCTGTTCACCCAACCAGGCATGATTAATGACGATTTCAGTAATCCCTGCGGCCACAAGCGAACGAAGATGATAGGCAATAAGATAATCCCCACCAACTTTTAACAGTGGCTTTGGCATCACATCTGTCAACGGGCGCATACGCTCACCACGCCCAGCCGCTAAAATCATCGCTTTCATCTGTTTAGAAAGGCAACCAAATTAAAAGGACGCGTGGCAACAAACAAGGGCAGGCATTATACAAATTTCAACAGGAAACTCGAAACAGAGTGTCACTGCCGAATTTGATTTCCCTCATTCTGATCATCGCGCCGAAAGAGATTATGATCCGCTAAGTACTCAAGAAAGCCACCACCATCCCAATAAGTATACACCCCACCACTGCCACCCTGGTCTGGGCCAGTAGTATACGTATATTGCCCACCACTGACCGTTTGCTTAACCAGAGACTTATCGCTAAAGAAAGTCGGAATGGCATTGTTATCATAATCACCCTGGTCGCCAAAATTATCTGTCAGCAACTCAAATTGGTTTGAAACAATCCCAGGGGTATCTATCGTGCCATAATCGATCATGCTCATGTCGATCTGGAAATCCATTCTCACATCAGCATTGGTGATCAGCTGGCTAATTAATGGCTTAAACTGAAGGCTATCCTTCAAAAACCACTGAGTAATTTCCTCATCCTTGATCATAGTTCTCATCACCACTCGCCTCGGGTTACCTGAACCACTTCCGTTAGCTAATCCACCAAGACTATTACTGGCCGACCTGGGGAATGGGTCATAGAATCGACTCGCCTGATAACAGCAACCACTGGCATCGATGTAAACCTCTTGAGCAAAATCGCTATCTAAATCACCAATAATTGAATGGTAATAGCGAATACCATCAATATAAACCACTTCCTGCAGGAACGGGGTTGGATCCGTGTATCGAGCATTACTACCACCCAAGGCACAACGCAATTCAGTCCCCCCGCGATTACAATCGATCGTTAAAACAGGATCCTCAGCCTCATTGACAAAACCAAGCTGAAAACCAGATTGTTCCGCCCAAGAGATGCTCACACACCAGATTCCAGCTAAAGCTGAAAACATGCCTATAAAGGCTTTATTTAACATTACACCCACCCTTAAACACTTCAAACTACCATTAGTTTTTCATTCTAATGGCGATTCTAAACACAGAGCACATGTGTTTGTCAATCTAAAACAATGCTGTAAATCAGATAAAACTTAATGTTATCAATGAATTATCAAAGCCAATGGGGCTCACGCCAGAAAAAGGGCATTTATTCTCAAGAAAATCACATACGTAATACCATGTTATTAATACAATTTTAAGAAAGAAAATGCAATCGAAAAGCCAATTGATCAACCTCGCTGATCAATTAACGCTATTCTAATTTTTGAGCGCGCTCAAATAATGCACTTACCGCATTCCGAGGAGGGCACCCTTCGTACAAAACACGATACACTTGCTCTGCAATCGGCATCTCGACACCACACTGACGTGCCAGCAACAGCACCTCTCTGGCCGCCTGCACACCCTCAACCGCCTGACCGATCGATTGCAGTGCCTGCTCCAACGTCTTGCCCTGTGCAAGCGCCAATCCCATCCGTCGATTACGTGACTGATTATCAGTACAGGTCAATACCAGGTCACCCAGACCAGCCAAACCAGTAAAGGTATCCGCCTGCCCACCCAGCTCGACTCCCAGGCGCGTAATTTCAGCTAAGCCTCGCGTGATTAATGCCGCACGTGCGTTCGCACCAAAGCCAAGCCCATCAGAAATACCCGCTGCGATTGCCAGCACGTTCTTAACAGCCCCGCCCACCTCAACACCCACCACATCACTTGAACGATAGGCACGAAAGCAATCATTACTCAGCGCATCAGAAATATCTTGAGAAAATTGAGAATCGCCCGAAGCGACCGTTAGCGCCGTCGGCAAACCAAGCGCAACTTCATGCGCAAAACTAGGCCCCGACACAACCGCAAACGACACCTCATCACCACAAACTTCTGCGGCAACCTGATGCAGCAATTTACCACTACCAGGATCGAATCCTTTTGTGGCCCATGAGAGCCTTGCAGCCGTCCCCATTACAGGCCGGCACAGTGTCAGTACGGAACGAAATGCCTCGCTTGGCACGACAACCATAATATCACCACAGATCTCCAGCACCTGCCTTAGATCAGCATTGATACTCAGACGATCAGGAAATGCTATATCAGGAAGAAAAGCAACATTACGGCGCTGCTCTTGCATCCACGCAACTTGAGCAACATCATGACTCCACAAAACCACATCACGCCCATTGCGTGCGATCAATATAGCGAGTGCACTCCCCCACGAACCAGCACCTAACAGTGCAATTGGTAACTGAGAATGAGGCACCACTTCTCTGTCCAACATCGACCCCCCTCAGACGACTAAATCAATGCTGAACTGACTCCTCGCCAGCGCCTTCCTGTTGCTTACGCTGTTGCTGCGCATACTCCGCATACAACGCATCGAAGTTAACTGGCGATAACAGCAACTGTGGAAAACCACCTCGCGCCACCAAGTCTGAAATCGCCTCGCGAGCGAATGGAAATAGAATATTTGGGCAGACACTACCAACAATAGCGGGCAGCTCTTTTGGATCATAACCAGAGATATTAAATATCCCACACTGCTGAATCTCGACAAGATAAGCTGTCTTAGCACCAATTTTTGCAGTCACCGTCACCGAAAGCATCACCTCATGAACATCTTCACTCAACACAACAGCCTTATTTCCAAGCTGCATATTGGTTTCAGGCTGCCACTTTTCCTGAAAAATCAGTGGGGTATTGGGTGTTTCAAATGAGATATCTCGCATATATACTTTCTGTATCGAAAACTGCTTTCCACCTGCTGCCACCGCTGCCTGCTCTTTTTTTTCATCCACTTCTGACATTATCTACCACCGATTAACAATAACTAGCATCCACTCAACAGAAAGTAAGCGTGACAAACGCTCACATCAAGATACATACACCTACGACTCGATACTCAATGGAAAATTGGCGCTTTTCCACGTCAATAAACCACCCGATAGCTTATAAACCGATGCAAAACCCTGCTTCTGTAAAATAGCACCGGCACGCGCAGACTGCTGACCCGCTTCACAATAAACCACTAACGGACTCTCTTTCAAACTGTCCAATTCATGCAAGCGCTCTTCCAGCAAGCCAAAAGGGATATGCTTCGCATTAAGAATATGCCCTTTCTCAAAATCGCTATTATCACGCACATCCAGCACAACTGCATCATCACGGTTAATCAGCTGCACAACCTCGTTAGGCTTAATTTCTTTAAAGCCCAATAGCTTAGGGCGAATCATATTCACCCCCAACAAGGTGAGCACAATGACCAGCGCCAAAAATAAAAGCCAATTATTTACAATAAATTCAAAAAACTGCTGCATATTATCACCACTCAACAATGTGCCGCAGCACAAATATCGCCAGCACACAAATAGACATCAAGAATGTCAGGACACACTAAAAGCACGCAGTCTAGCTCATCTGCTATAGAATTACAGCGGGAAAATGCAATTAGACTATATTAAATACCAACAAGACCTACGTCACCAAGCACTGCTTAACAACCCATCAAACAAGCCGTACAAACAGCACTCGCTAGTCATGACAGATCACCTCTCTCATCATACCAAACAGCTCGACCATGCGGCTATCACTAAGTCGATACAGGACCCGGTTTCCATCTTTTCGCGCCTTAATAAGCCCCTTACCTTTCATTATAGAAAGATGCTGTGAGATATTGCTTTGTGAAGCCTCCGTTGCCGCGACAATCTCTTGCACTGCTACCTCACCACTACCATCCCCCAGCATGCAGAGAATTTTTAACCTAAGTGGATGCGATAACGCCTTGAGCACCATTGATGTCTGCTCAAGGTCCTGATAATCGACCTTCCCCACTTCTTTTACCCCCCCCATGGTGATCCGACCCTTAACCAGTTATAATTTATTGTTATTTAAAGTGAATAAATCATTAGAAACTGCCGTCACCTTTAATTAACCTACATGACTTAGCCTTGAGAGTGTTAACCCAATAAAACCCTAGCTTCAATGATTAAACTTGTAGTACTCAAAGAAATTTTCAGTGGGCGACATAATAGAAGTACCAAAAACTAAATCAAGCACTGCAAACCCACCATCAATTCATATTATAACGAATAACTAAATTTCATAATGTAGGACTTTTCCTACGCAATAAACTGACAAGGACTTCGCTTTAAAAATGAACTCCCCGGATAAATCAACAAGTTACAAACCAACCACGCTAATCATCCTTGATGGTTGGGGCATAAGCGAAAAAACAGATAATAATGCTATCTACCATGCAAAAAAACCTAACTGGGATAGGCTATGGGGAAAAAACCCACATACATTGATTCACGGATCGGGCAACGAAGTTGGCCTTCCAGCCAATCAAATGGGCAATTCAGAGGTTGGCCACCTTAATCTCGGTGCTGGACGCGTGGTCAAACAGGAACTGACTCGCATCGATCAAGCGATCGAAGATGGCAGCTTCTGCAAAAACCAAGTGCTCGTTAGCGCCATCAAGCAAGCAATTGTAAAAGATAAAGCAGTGCATATAATGGGGCTACTTTCGAGCGGCGGCGTCCACAGCCACCAGTCACAAATTAAGGCAGCCCTCACACTCGCCATACAGCAAGGCGCAAAGAAGGTCTACCTGCATGCCTTTCTTGATGGGCGCGACACGCCGCCCAAGAGCGCCTCACCCTGGCTTGCAGAAATAGATGCGCTTTTTGCCGAACACAAACACCCGGGGCGAATTGCCAGTATCATTGGACGATTTTATGCGTTAGATCGTGACAATCGCTGGGAGCGCATTCAAACAGCCTATGAATTGATAGCCCTGGGCAGATCCGCCTTTCAGGCCAGCAACGCACTAGCAGGTCTAGAAGCAGCCTATCAACGTGATGAAACCGATGAATTTGTACAGGCAACCAGCATCATCCCCGCAGGCAAAGAAGCTGCCTGCGTGGAGTCTGGTGATACCATGATCTTCATGAATTTTCGCGCAGACCGGGCACGCCAAATTTCCCAGGCCTTTGCTGAACCCGAATTTACAGGTTTTGCCATCAAAGAGCGTCCAAAACTCGGGGCTTACATTAGCCTTACCGAGTACAAAAAAAGCCTGGAAACCGAGATCGCATTCCCCGCCACTCGCATGAAAAATGTTTTTGGCGAGTACATTTCGAACCTGGGATTGCAACAATTACGCATTTCAGAGACCGAAAAATATGCCCATGTCACCTTCTTCTTTAATGGCGGTGAAGAGCGTGCATTCGAGGGAGAAGAGCGCATTCTCATCGCATCGCCAAAAGTAAAAACATATGACCTGCAACCAGAAATGAGCGCCGCAGAATTAACCGATAAACTGGTTGAGGCCATCACCAGCAAAAAGTTCGACACCATTATCTGTAACTACGCCAATCCAGACATGGTCGGCCACACCGGCAACCTTAATGCCTGCATTAAGGCAATCGAAACCATCGACGCTTGTCTGGCACGCGTTCACGAAGCAATCACCGCCGCTGGTGGTGAACTGTTAATCACTGCTGATCACGGCAACGCAGAAAAAATGCGCGATGATAAAACTGGTCAGGCTCATACCGCACATACCGCCAATCCAGTACCACTCCTCTATATCGGTCGTGATGCGGAAATTTCAGAAGGTGGTAGCCTCTCTGACATCGCCCCTACCATGCTCTATTTAATGGGACTAGAGCAACCTGCTGAAATGACTGGCCGTTCACTACTGAAGTTAAAGTAGCAAGTGTAGTACCTTGATACTTCGTCTCTTTCAGGGCATGAGATCACAGCCAGCAAGCACTCCCCTAGGCGTTGCGAGCATCATACTCGTAACGCTTTTGCTGCTAACTGCTAGCCCCTCTCTGTTTGCCAATGCCAATGAACAGTCGAAAGAAGCAAAACTGCTACATTTAAAAAAACAGATCAGTGACGTTCGTACAACACTGACAAAATCCACCAGCGAAAAGAACCGGCTACAGCACAAATTGCAAAAAAGTGAAACGGCCATTGGCAACATCAGCCGATCCCTGGCAAACCTCGCCAAACAACTGAAACAACAAAAACGTGACCTACGCAATCGCCAACAAGAGAAAAAACAAAAATCACGTGAATTAGCACAGCAACAACAACTGCTGGCACAGCAGATCCGCGCCAGCTACGCGATGGGCAATCAGGGCTACGCCAAACTATTCCTCAATCAGGAAGACCCCGCCGCGATTGGCCGTACCCTCATTTATTACGACTACCTGAACCAGTCTCGCACACACAATATCAAGACGATCGATCAACGCATCACAGCGCTCTCACGCATCGAAACCGATATTCAACACAAGCAGCAGAAAATTACAGCGGCTCAACAACAGCGCAAAAAAGAGAAAGGTGCGCTAGAGAAACAACAGCGCTCACGAAAAACGATCCTTTCCAGCATACAGAAAGATATCAAGAATCAATCACAGCGGCTGGTTCAGCTCGAACAGGCGCGCAAAGACCTCCAGCGGTTATTAAAATCACTGAGTGAAGCCCTTGCAGACATTCCACCCGATGTCGGCAATATCAAACAGTTCAGCCAGCTCAAAGGAAAACTCCTGCGCCCAACCAAAGGCAAGGTCAACAATCGCTTTGGCAAACGACGCACAGGTGGTGGTGGCATCAAATGGCAAGGAATCACTATCAAGGCTAAAACAGGCACCCAGGTCAATGCCGTTCATCACGGCAGAGTTGCCTTTTCCGACTGGCTACGTGGTTTTGGCTTACTGGTGATTTTAGACCATGGCGACGGCTACATGAGCCTTTATGGACACAATGAAAGCCTATATAAAACTGTCGGCGAATGGGTAGATCGTGGCGAGATCATTGCTACCGTTGGCGAGAGTGGCGGCCAAAGTAACAAATCCGCAAGAATGGCAAGCCGCAAAACCCTAGACCATGGCTGGCACGTCAATAGCCACATATTAGCAACGACGGAAATATGGCGAAAACAGTAGTTTCTGATAAAGTTACCTCTGCGGACGCCGAAACCAAATCTAATGGAGTGGAAAACATCAATGCTACCTCAATCACGTAATATCCTGTTAGTGCTAATGGGGCTGGTAATAGGCTTCTCTTTGACCATCGGCCAACATGTATTTGCAGAGCGCGACGATAACAACGCCCTTCCACTCGAAGAGCTGCGCGCCTTTACCGAAGTCTTCGCCAATATCAAAAATAACTATGTTGAAGATATCACTGACAAAGAGCTGCTGGAAAATGCCATTCGCGGTATGCTTTCGGGCTTGGATCCCCACTCATCCTATCTGGATGCTGATGCCTACAAAGAACTACGGGTCGGCACCTCTGGTGAATTTGGCGGCCTTGGTATCGAGGTCAGCATGGAAGATGGCTTTGTAAAAGTCGTATCCCCCATTGATGATACTCCCGCTGATGCCGCAGGCATCAAAGCAGGCGACCTCATTATCCGTCTCGATGACACCCCCATAAAAGGACTCACACTCCGTGAAGCCGTCAACCTCATGCGCGGCAAACCGGGTAGCGACATCTTACTCACGATCGTTCGTGATGGCACCAATAGACCACTGAAAGTCACCATCACCCGCGACATCATTCAAGTTAAAAGCATTAAGTACGAAAGCCTCGAGCCTGGTTTTGGTTACGTACGCATTACCCAGTTTCAGTCTCACACCGGTAGCGACCTTAAAAAAGCAATCAACGAATTAAAGAAAGAGAATGATGGCGCGCTTAATGGGTTGATTCTTGACCTGCGTAACAACCCCGGCGGCGTATTAAACGCAGCATTCGAGGTATCAGATACCTTTCTAGAGCAGGGCATGATCGTCTACACCGAAGGACGCATTGATGACTCTGCCCTTGAATTCAAGGCCACACCTAATGACAGCCTCGAAGGGGCACCACTTATCGTACTGATTAACAGTGGCTCAGCTTCTGCGTCAGAAATTGTCGCAGGTGCACTGCAAGACCACAAACGCGCCGTCATCATGGGAAGCAAATCATTTGGCAAAGGCTCGGTGCAAACAATTCTGCCGATGAACAACGGCGCAGCACTCAAACTCACAACTGCTCGCTACTTCACCCCTGCAGGTCGCTCGATTCAGGCCGAAGGTATCGTGCCGGACATTCCGCTTGATCGGATCAATCTAACGGCCGCAAACGAACCTGAATTTGCGCCCGTCACTGAAGCGGATCTTGCTGGCCACCTGGACAGCGGCCAAGAGAGCAGAGGAAATGATGCGGTTAATATTCAACAAGAGGAAAAACATCGCGTCGACCAAGACTACCAACTCTACGAAGCACTCAATCTGCTAAAAGGGCTGCACATCCTCATTAAATAATAGTAAACAGCTAGTAACTATTCAGTTCACTCCTGAAATTTGTCATTTCTGCATTGAAAAATGATCATTTACACCTGTAAACTCATATTTTTCGCCTTGCATCCGAGGGCATAAAGAAACTGCCAAATTTCAGCAGCAATCTGAATGACATGGCTCTCTTTCACTATGCTGAATAGTTACAACAGCTAAAATAAATTAACATCAACCATGACTCTACGCCTAATACTCACGCTGCTGCTTGTTATCAGCACCACCAAACCGGGGCTGGCGGGCGATGCAAAGCTCGGCTTTGAGCGCCCGCCCGCCACTAACACCCAACAACCACTGCCTGCTATCAGTATTATCATTGATGACCTTGGCGAACAGCGCGTACTCGGTGAACGCGCCATTGCACTGCCCGGTGAAATCACCTATGCATTCCTGCCACATACCAGCCATGCCGTTCATCTGGCTGAGTTGGCACACCAGCTAAACAGAGAGGTGATGATACACATACCGATGCAACCGGTCGGCGATAGCAGCCTCGGTAAAGGCGGGCTCACGCTCGACATGTCACAACAAAATTTTATTGCAACATTGAAAGACAATCTCAATGCCATTCCCCATATCAGCGGCATTAACAATCATATGGGCAGCCTGCTAACCCAACATCCAGAAAAGATGGTCTGGCTAATGCAAACACTCAGTGAAGAGCATGATGATCTGTTTTTTGTCGATAGCCGCACCACTGAACACACCGTCGCCTATACCATCGCAGCCGAATTTGAGATCCCAAGAATAAACCGCAATGTATTCCTTGATAACATTCGCACTAAAAAGGAGATCGGCATACAGTTTAAACGACTACTCATCCTTGCAAAGCGTCACGGCACCGCCGTTGCCATTGGCCACCCTTATCCAGAGACTCTCAAGTTTCTCGAGCAGATGCTACCCGCACTCCAACAGCAGGGTATCGAGCTAATCAAAACCTCCAGCCTCATCAAGCGTAAGCACCTACTCGAGACCACTACCCCAGACACCATGCTCGCCGCAAAAGAGCGTCATAACAAAATAGGACTACCTCATACCGCTGAATCGCGAGCAACTTCGCTCATCCAGTAAACAGGAGTAACAATGGCAACAGTACTCGACCCATCGGCGCAAGATTGAAACAGAACGTGTGCGTTAGTGAACAGGCCCGCTTGTTTTAGTCGCGACGTTCGTCACGCGGCCATGAAAACAGCAGCACAATAATCCCCATGCCTCCCAGACTCCAAGAGACCATCGAAGCACTACCTAATCCTAATAGTATAGCCGCACTGACAATCAATGCACTGCCCACAATTGCGGCATACAGACGTCGGTTTGAATCCCGCAACGTGTGCTCAATTTTACGTAGCTCTTGCGACTGCCACTCAATCTTCAATTCACCATCGCGCGCCTGCTGTAAAACATCATGCAGCAACACCGGCATTTCAGGTAGCCGTTCCAACCACAATGGCGCATTGCGTTTCATCGAACTGACAAAGGCACGACCACCAATATTTTCATCCATCCAACGTTCCAGAAATGGTTTTGCCGTCTGCCACAAGTCTAACTCAGGGTAAAGCTGCCGCCCCAACCCTTCAATGTTCAACAGCGTCTTTTGCAACAATACCAACTGCGGCTGCACTTCCATATTAAAACGGCGCGCGGTTTGAAACAGGCGTAACAACAGTCGTCCAAATGAGATATCTTTCAGTGGCCGCTCAAAAATCGGTTCACACACACTGCGAATCGCTGATTCAAACTCATCAACTCGCGTCCCTTTCGGCACCCATTCAGATTGTACATGAAGCTCTGCAACACGACGATAATCACGATTAAAAAAGGCCAGAAAGTTCTCTGCAAGGTAATGCTGATCATCCGGGCTCAACGTCCCCATGATGCCAAAGTCGATCGCAATGTACTGCCCTTCCGCAGAAACAAAAATATTCCCAGGATGCATATCCGCATGAAAAAAGTTATGTTTAAAGACTTGAGTAAAAAAGATCTCCACGCCCGTTTCAGACAATTTTTTAAGATCAACACCTTGTCGACGCAGCTCATCGATATCGCTAATCGGCGTACCAAAGATACGCTCCATCACCATCACATTACGGCGCGTTTGCGGCCAATGTATTTCAGGCACATAAAGCAGATCACTGCCTTCAAAATTACGCCGAAGCTGTGAAGCGCTCGCCGCCTCTTTCATCAGATCTAGTTCGTCATAGATGGTTTTTTCATATTCTGCCACCACTTCAAGCGGACGCAGGCGTCGTCCCTCTGACCAGTAACGTTCAACCATCTCGGCCATAATATAAAGCAGACCAAGGTCACGCCTGATGGTTTTTTTAATTCCGGGACGCACTACTTTAACAATCACTTCAGTGCCATCAAGCAGTGTTGCCACATGTACCTGTGCGATCGATGCAGAGGCTAGCGGGGTTTCATCAAACGATAAAAAAACTTTATTCAGTGGCAGACCATAAGCCGCTTCGATAATACCGCGTGCTTCACTACCGGGAAATGGCGGCACGTTATCCTGCAGTTTTGCCAGTTCATCCGCAATATCATCCGGCAACAGATCTTTACGTGTTGAGAGGATCTGACCAAGCTTTACAAAAATCGGGCCCAGATCTTCCAACGTGCGACGCATACGCACGGGATGTGGTTCACGTACACGACTGCGGCCAAACCAGTTCCATGGCAACAGATACAACAAAAAGCGGAACGGGCGAAACAGATGCATCTCCAGCACCACCTCGTCCAGCCCATGTTTAACTAAAATACGATTGATATGCAGCAGTCGGAACAGCTGGCTGGGTTTAATCATCACTCAACAGCGCCTCGCTGTGTTAACAGGCGTTGCACGCGCGCTTCCATCCGGTCCACATCACTTCGCAGCGTATCAACCGCTTCCAGAAATGGCCCGACCTCTTCATAATGTGGTAACAAGCGACTCTCCTCTTGCAGGTATTCACTCACATCCTGTTCTACCGTACTGCGTGTCTGTGTCGTCCAGTCGGCCGCGCCGCTCACCACGTTACCAATTTTATGCCCAACCACATCACCCACCAACTTTGCTATCTGCTCTTCCCAATCAAGGTCAAGGTTATTCATGATATCGCGGATATGCTGTCCGGTTTCTGTATCACCCTCAATCTCAACATCCCCCGAAAACAGCGCCTGCTGTTGATCGCCACCCAATCCCATGCGCATCATCGACAGTGGTGCACCACGTAACCACACATCCACCTCACCATCAAATTCCGCGCGCAACTGCAGGTCAACGCTATCCGGCAGCAGATAAAACTTAAGGTTCAAACCTAATAACTCAATGCCAACCACCTTGCCAGTGAGTGCGCGCACCCGCTGCAGTGCATCAGGATCAAACTGAAGGCAATGATTGATAGCCGCTTCAAATGCCGACAGCGATACTGTTTTAATCGATGATGTGATATCCATATGACTAAACTCCAGATCAATAGTGGATCAACAACATCAGAATTTATAACCTTTATGCAACGCATAAACTCACAACGCTCAAAGCCTGCCGCTTGCATCATCCCCTTCAACGTCTCTTGATCAGGGTGCATGCGAATTGATTCAGCAAGATAACGATAGCTATCTTCATCGTTGGCAATCAACTTTCCCATCAACGGTAATAATTTAAACGAGTAGGTATCATAAACCGGCTTAAGCGCGTCCATCGGCTTTGAGAATTCCAGCACCATCAAACGCCCACCGGGTTTCAACACACGGTAGATCGATGCCAGTGCTGCATCTTTATCAGTCACGTTACGCAAGCCAAATGAGATACTGGCAAAATTAAAATAATTATCGGGAAAGGGCAGCGCCTCGGCATTCGCCTGCACATATTCGATGTTTCCAACAATGCCACGATCGGTCAAACGCTCACGCCCCACCTTTAACATATTGGGATTGATGTCTGATGCCACCACCTTACCTTCTGACCCCACCATCTTTGAAAAACGTGCCGCAAGATCACCGGTACCCGATGCGAGATCCAACACCTTATGGCCCAGGCGAACACCACTGGTATCGAGCGCGACCTTTTTCCAGATGCGATGCACACCCATCGACATCACATCGTTCATGATGTCGTAGTTTTTGGCAACCGAATCAAATACACCCGCAACACGTTTCACTTTCTCTTTTACATCGACCTGCTCATACCCAAAATGAGTCGTCTCATCTGAGGTGGTGGATTGTTTATTGGTCATCCGTCACCTTCTGGCACAATACGTTCATGCCCGGCATCAATAAGACGCTGTAGATATGCCTGCCACATCGCTTCTTGATTCTGCCCCACACGGTAAAGGAACTCCCACGAAAAAAGCCCCGTGTTATGGCCATCATCAAAGTGAAGTTTCACCGCATAAGCGCCAATCGGCTCAATCTCTGTAATATTGACCGCCTCTTTACCCACCTGCAGTGTCTCTTGCCCCACACCATGCCCCTGTACCTCAGAATTCACACGGCAAACGAAACTCTGCGCCGTTATTAAAGATCACTTCCAGCACCCGTGATTTTTGGTGCAGGCGAATATCGGTCGGGCGATGTTTTTTTGTTTGTACAGTCATCTATTTCAATACTCTTAACAATTAAAGGATATAACGGCTTAAATCTTCATCCTCAACCAGCTTACCAAGATGCAATTCAACATAATCGACATCGATCGTGACGCTAGTACCAGAAAGATCGGATGCCTCATAAGACAGCTTTTCAAGCAGACGTTCCAGTACCGTATGCAAACGACGCGCACCGATATTTTCAGTTCGCTCATTCACCTGCCATGCCACTTCCGCCACGCGCGCAATCCCATCGGTCGTAAATTCAACAGTCAACCCTTCCGCTTCAAGCAGCGCGTTATATTGCTCCGTAAGCGATGCATTAGGCTCAGTCAGAATACGCACAAAATCACCGACCGATAGCGCACTCAATTCAACACGAATCGGTAAACGTCCCTGCAGTTCAGGCACAAGATCAGAAGGTTTAGCAAGATGAAAGGCTCCGGAGGCAATAAACAGAATATGATCTGTTTTGATCATGCCAAACTTGGTCGAAACGGTACAACCCTCAACCAACGGCAAGAGATCACGCTGCACCCCTTCGCGCGAGATATCTGCTCCACCGCCACCACCGCTATCACTGCGCTTGGTGATCTTATCGATCTCATCAATAAAGACGATGCCATGCTGCTCGGCACGCTCTAGCGCTGCAGCCTTAATGCCCTCTTCATCCAGCAACTTAGCAGCCTCTTCTTCGCGCAACACGTTAAACGCTTCACGAATCGGCAGGCGTTGTTTCTTAGTGCGCTGGTTACCCATATTTTGAAACAATCCCTGCAGCTGACTGCTCATATCTTCCATACCGGGCGGGGCCATAATTTCAACCCCTGCAGCACCCATGCTTACTTCGATTTCAATCTCTTTATCATCAAGGTCGCCTTCACGCAGTTTTTTACGGAATTTTTGACGTGTCGAGGAGCTATCACCAGTGCGCTGCACCGCACCATCAGCACCACGCGCAGGCGGTAACAAAATATCAAGAATACGCTCCTCCGCCGCATCTTCTGCACGATGCTTCATTTTCTTCATTTCAGTTTCACGCGTCAGCTTAATTGACACTTCCACCAGATCCCGGATGATCGATTCAACATCACGCCCAACATAACCGACCTCAGTAAACTTGGTCGCTTCGACTTTGATAAATGGTGCATTCGCCAGCCTTGCAAGACGACGGGCAATCTCGGTTTTACCCACACCGGTCGGACCGATCATTAAAATATTTTTCGGCGTCACTTCGTTACGCAGTTCTTCATTACTGATCTGTGCACGACGCCAGCGATTTCTCAGCGCAATCGCCACTGCACGCTTCGCATCGTTTTGACCGATAATATGTTTGTCCAGTTCCTGGACGATCTCTCTAGGTGTCATTTCAGACATCGATTTCTATTCCCGCTAGTAATTTAATAGTGATGTGAGTTGTCAAATGACTAGTCAGCATCCAGTTCTTCAATGGTGAGATTGCTATTGGTAAAAACACAAATATCTGCCGCAATCCCCAACCCTTTTTCAACGATGGTGCGCGCATCATGCTCACTGTTTTCCAGCAGGGCACGTGCCGCCGCCTGTGCAAATGGCCCACCAGAACCAATCGCCATCAGGCTGTTTTCAGGCTCGATCACATCACCATTCCCGGTAATGATCAATGAGGTCTCTTTGTCCGCCACCACCAGCAGCGCCTCAAGACGGCGCAGCATACGATCGGTACGCCAGTCCTTCGCCAGTTCTACCGCAGAGCGCGTCAAATTACCGGAATGTTTTTCCAGCTTCGCTTCAAAGCGTTCAAACAGGGTGAAGGCATCGGCTGTACCACCGGCAAAACCAGCGATCACACGACCATCATAGAGACGACGCACCTTACGCGCATTGCCCTTCATCACCGTATTGCCCATCGACACCTGGCCATCACCACCGACAACAACCTTGCCGTTGCGACGCACCGATAAAATAGTGGTTCCGCGAAATTGCTCCAAAACTAAAAACTCCCGAAAATTACGCTACCCGTGACCAACCACGAAGAATTTGAACCTGAGATTGTACACCATCCCTGATCCCGCGAGAAAACTGGAAAAATGGCGCAATACGCGAATGGCACTTATCTTAAGCGCTCCCCGTCATTGCGGCCTGCTGTTAGCTGAAATCTATTCTTACCTCGCATTTATTCCTTATCAGAGGTCGAGGGAGAGCGCTTTTTCGCCCGCGGATGCGCCTTGTCGTAGACCCTGGCAAGATGCTGAAAATCAAGATGGGTATAGATCTGCGTGGTGCTGATATCTGCATGGCCGAGCAGTTCCTGCACCGCACGCAGGTCTCCACTCGATTCCAGCATATGGCTGGCAAAGCTATGGCGTAACATATGAGGGTGCAGTGCCTCGGGCAAACCACGCTGTATCGCCCACTCACGCAAGCGCAGCTGAATCGCGCGATGCCCCAGCCGACGGCCCGCTTTACCCACAAAAAGCGCTGGATTATCAACATCAACCCATCCAGCGCGACATTGCAGCCACTTATTCAGTGCTGCCAGCGCATATCGGCCAACCGGCACAATGCGGGTTTTACTGCCCTTACCAGTGATACGCACTACCGCATCGCGCCGGTCGATATCGTTAATATTTAATCCTGCCAGCTCCGCCAATCGCAGGCCTGACGAATAGATCAACTCCATCATGGTACGATCACGCAGCGCCAGCGGATCATTGTTATCGACATTCAGTAACTGGCTCACCTGATCAACATCCAGCGTCTTCGGCAGCTTGCGCGCTGTTTTTGGCGCACTCACCCCCAACACCGGGTTGTTTTTCACCACCCCTTCCCGCAGTAGATAATTGAAGAGTGTACGCAGTGCACAGAGCAGGCGCTGCAAACTGCGCCCACCAAGCCCACGACGGTGCAACTGCGCCACCACCCCACGCACATGATGTACATCTAGCCGCTGCCAACTATCGATTTCGTGCTCGTGGCAATAACAGACGACCTTTTGCAGATCACGGCGGTAGTTTTCCAACGTCAGCGGCGAAAGGCGGCGTTCGTTTTGTAGATAATCAAAAAAGGCCTCACCCCCATCAAACAGGGGATAGGCCTTTTGATCTGCAACCTTATCGGCCATTAGGAGAGCATTAAATTTCATCCCCGGCAGAGAGATGCGGGCGCAATTTACGAGTGATCAACGCACCCAGGTATTTAAGGAACACCGTGCCCACACCGGCACAAAAACGCCCGGCATCTTTACTGCCAATCGCCAGCACACCCAGCGACACAGCCGCACTATCGCCTTTATCCCCCATCATCAAGGGCAGCTGTGCAACTGAACGAATGCCACTCTCTTGTGCGCTATCAAACAAGCAGGCCAATTCCGCATCGGTTAACACCCCGCAGGCAGGCTCGTCACCTTGGGTCAGATCTGCCAGTTTTTTAAACTGTTCGTCCTCCCGAGAGACAAACCTCACCTGCAGATCACCAATCAGGTCACTCTCCAGCGAAAGCGATGCCGGGTCAGCAAACAGGCATAAGGAGACGCCATCGGCATTAAAGTCATCTTTAAGGCTCTGTTGGATCAGCGTTAACAGCGCCCCCAGCTCGTTGGTCTCCAGCAGCGCCAGCACCAGCTTTTGCAGCTTCACCATCAACACATCATTCACTCGTGCCACATCTATCAGTTCAGCCAACTGTTGTTGGTAACCTCCATTCTGCTCACGCAAAATGGCCACCTGTCGCTCGATCAGCGAGACCGAAGCACCAGTGGTATGCGTCACCACCATTGTCGCCAACAGATCATCGCGGTCATTAAAAAACCCAGGGTTAGCGGCCAGATAATCCGCCACCGCTTTATCATCAATGGTTGGAATTTCGGCATTCTGATTTTGCTGCACACTCATAATTCGATTGTACCTTCATATACATGGGTAGCGGGACCTGTCATCCGCACCGAACTTTCATCACCAGCCCATCTTACCCAAAGCGAACCACCCGGTAAATCGACCAGCACCTCATCTTCCAATACCCCCCAACGACGACCAACCGCTACCGCCGCACAGGCACCCGTTCCGCAAGCAAGCGTCTCACCCGCGCCGCGCTCAAACACCCGCAGGCGAATATGACGAGGGTCAACCACCTCCATAAAACCCACATTAACACGCTCAGGGAATTTTACATGCGCCTCAATCTGCGGTCCAAGGCGCGCTACGGGCGCATCATCAATTGATGCCACCTGCAATACCGCATGTGGATTACCCATCGACACCACACCGATCTCGTAAACGGCATCGTCAATATCAATCATATAGCGCGGCGCTTCCACCTCCGCAACAAATGGGATTTCAATAGGCACAAACTGCGGCGCGCCCATATCAACTGTCACCTGACCATTGTTTTCCATCATTAGCTGAATAATACCGCCAGAGACCTCCACCAATATCTGCGATTTTTTACTCAAATCATGCTCTCGCACATAACGGGCAAAACAGCGTGCACCGTTGCCACACTGCCCCACTTCACCGCCATCCGCATTAAAGATGCGATAGCGAAAGTCCGCTTCTGCAGATTGAGCCGCTTCCAGCAGTAATAGCTGGTCACAACCCACCCCAATATGACGATCAGCAATAAAGCGGATCTGTGCCGCAGACAACGTAATTTCCTGATTGATCGCATCAATCACCACGAAATCGTTACCCAACCCATGCATTTTGCTAAATTTGATCACGTTTTTCCGAGCACCTTTAATACTTTTGCCGAGTATACCCTGTAAGAGCAGCCTGTTTAAATCATTTGCTATAACACATTCCAATGTCAATAACGCTCACTCAATTCCAGCCAAACATCTATAATCCAGTCATGACTCACACCATTGAACCTATCGGCATCGTCCACTCCTGCTTCAAGGAGCTCTTCGGCATCCCACGACAGCCAGGTCTGGTAAAAGCCGCACGCGGCACGATTAAATTTCATCCACCATTCAATCGTGCCGAGGCATTTAGCGGACTGGAAGGTATCTCTCATCTTTGGGTCACCTTTGTGTTTCACAAAAGCCTTAACAACGAGACAAGCCTGACGGTGCGCCCACCACGCAAAGAAGGAAAACGGATGGGGGTGTTCGCGACACGCGCACCGAACCGGCCAAACCAGCTTGGCCAATCGGTCGTTGAACTCGAACGGATTGAGACGCGCAATGGAAAAACCATCTTACATATAAAAGGGCTTGACCTGATCCAAGGGACACCGGTGATCGATATCAAACCTTACATCCCTTATGTCGATTCAATCCCCAGCGCTCACGGGGGATTTGCGCATCTTGCGCCAGAACAACGATTGCAGGTTAGCTTTAGTGACAAGGCCAACCGACAGGTTGACTTATTTGAAAAGCAGCACCCGCAACTGCGCCAGTTAATTTCAGATATGCTGCAATACGACCCTCGTCCTGTTTATGTGCGTAAACTTGCCAATAAAAAACAGTTTGGATTTTTTCTTTATGATTTAGATGTGAAGGTTGAGATTCTGGATAAAGGAATGGTGCAAGTCTGCAGTATTATACTTTCTGCACAGGCGGCAGAGCACGCTTGCTCCGCCCCCTAGTACACCCAGCAGCCAAAAACCACGACATTGAAAGTTAACGATAAATGTCGTTATTCGGCCCCATGTTCCTGTGTGGAGACGAATAACTCATCGATACCTCAAGTTTTCCAGTCAGGTACAACACCCTCGTCCATCATTTTGCTATTTTCGTTATAAATAAGCACTGTATCCGCGCTGATCATCTCAGGGTCAGCCACTGTCAACGCATATTCACCCACCAACGTACCATCGCCATGAATCGTATTGGCTGGTGTATAGAGGGCATAGTTAAATGGAATTTGAAATGCGGTAAAGTTAAATTCATCTGCTGAGATTCGCTTTCCAATCACAATATAGCCACCGCACTTTTCGGAGGTTGGAATATGCAGATGCGGAAAATCATGCGTCTCGATAAAAATTCCACCACCGCCATGAAGCTTCATCAGAAACTCTTTTTTATAATTCTCTTTGTAGTCATACTTCATCAATACGATATCACATTTAGCGGTGGTGATAGTCAATCCATGGTTGTTTTCAATTAACTCAAGGCCGTAGTACTTCACATTTTCCGGTGTGGCCAACACTGTCGGAATATTAAATCCATCCGGAACCAGCAACGCGCCCAGGCCACTAAACACATTAGCACTAGAGCCGGCAATTACCTTAATCCCTTTTTCTTTCACCTCTTTTTCGGTGTACCAGGTTGCCGCAACATTCACCATTTTCGGTATCGTATCATCCCGCTCAATACCTCTTTTGGAAGCCACATCAATCTTCCAACAAGGAACACCCTTCTCAATCAATGTCATACCGGCATCAGTCGTCATTGCAGTGACGCTTTTATCGGGCTTGCCATCTTTCACCGCATAACACGCAATATCAACACTTTTTAGTATCTCGTCAGCTTTCTCTGTTCTTGTAAAATAGACGGGGAAATCAAACGCTTCACTCATACAGCCTTTCCTCCTTAATACAGGTTTTCGGAATATTATACAAATCATATATATCTCACTGTGCTATGATCTCTGCCACGGGTAAATCAGTCATATTCTAATATTTTTGCAAATGGTTCTAATTGCAGTCAAGACGAAAAATGCGTGACCAAAATGAAATGGAAATTGATGATTCCGTCTATAAAACACTCCTGGAATCGACAAATGCAATTCCATGGAAGATCGACTGGCAGAGCAAAAAGTTTACTTATATCGGCCCACAAATTGAATCCTTACTCGGGTGGTCAACATCAAGCTGGCACAGCGTTAACGACTGGGTTGAACGCATGCATCCTGACAACAGAGAATCTGTGGTTAATTTTTGCATTGCTCAATCACAGGCAGGCAACGACCATGAAGTGGATTACCGCGCCCGAACAAAGGATGGCGGCTACATCTGGATTCGAGATGTCGTTCATGTCATTCGTAAAAATAACGAAGTTGAATCAATCATCGGCTTCATGTTTGATATTAGCGAACGAAAGAAAATTGAAGAGAAACTCATTCACCTACAAAAAGAACTCGAAGAACTCTCTTATAAAGACGCCCTCACCAACATCGCAAACCGCCGCATGTTCGATTCCATTCTCAAACGAGAATGGGCCAGCGCACAACGAAACCAGCAACCGATCGCACTCATCCTGCTAGATATCGACTTCTTTAAAGAGTACAACGATCACTACGGGCACATCATGGGTGACGACTGCCTGAAACAGGTCGCCAGGATATTAAGTAACGTCGCAACCAGGCCGCGAGACTTTGTGGCGCGCTTTGGCGGCGGGGAATTTGTGCTCGTTCTCTCTGATACGGATGAGGCATCAGCAATCAAAATCGCTGAAGAATGCCGCCGCGAAATCACTCAACATGCCATTCCTCACGCACAGTCAACTATCGGCCAAATACTCACCATTAGTGCAGGTGCGGGTGCCATCACACCATTAAAAAACGCTTGTCAAAAATATTTCATCAGGCAAATCGACACCCTGCTCTATAAAGCGAAACTTCGCGGCAGGAATTGCGTTATCCACAAAGCATCATGACAACAGAAAACCCTGACGCCACATATATTTAGAAAACGGCTAACGACCTTACATATTAATACAGCCAAAACCAAACTAAAAATACGAATCCCATCAGCACGCCAGGCTGAAAGTGGCTTAAATGCCATCATCAATAGCAGGCTTGATTCCAACCAAAGCAACCCACTGTTAAACCCAGCCTCACGCGACAAATGTAGCGCTTCAACTCCGACCTAATAAATTGGAAATATCAATTAGTTTTAATAAATTAATTCATTAGAGCAATTAATTAAGACGATCTATTATATGAACCAGCATCACACCAACAAACCAAGGAGATCACAATGAAATACCCAATTGCTGGCATCGTTTTACTGGCATCTACGCCAGCACTCGCGTTAGACGCCATCCCCGACAGCTTTCCAACACCAATGGACAACCCAATCAGCAACGCCAAAGTAGAACTCGGCAAGCAGCTCTTTTTTGATCCGCGCCTTTCGATTGATGGCACCGTATCCTGCAACTCATGCCACAACGTGATGGCGAGCGGCACCGATAGCCGCCCTACTTCTGTTGGTGTTAACGGCCAACGCGGCGGACGTAATGCACCGACCGTGTGGAATGCTGCATTCCTTAGCACCCAGTTCTGGGATGGCCGCGCCGCGACACTGGAAGAGCAGGCAAAAGGACCACCTTTAAACCCAATCGAGATGGGCATGCCAAATGCACAGGCGGTGGTTGATCGGCTCGAAAGCATTCCCGGTTACAAGGCACAATTTAATGCCATCTTCGGCGCGGTCTCTTACGACAACATGGCAAAAGCAATTGCCAGCTATGAGCGCACACTGATTACCATTAACAGCCCGTTTGATCGTCACATGAAAGGTGATAAAACAGCAATGTCTGACAAAGCGATCAAAGGCATGAAGCGTTTCAATACCATTGGCTGCTCTGGCTGTCACAACGGCGTTAACTTTGCGGGGCCTGCACTTGCCACCGGTACTGGTTTCTTCCAGAAATTTCCACTGTTTAACAACCCGCTTATCGCTAAATACAACTTGGCAAAAGACAAAGGGCGCTATGAAGTAACCCAGGACAACGCCGACATCAACACCTGGCGTGTGCCATCACTACGTAACATCGCCACCACCGCACCTTACTTTCACAACGGCGCAGTTAAAACCCTTGAGGAAGCGGTACATGTAATGGCAACTAGCCAGCTTGATAAAAAATTAAGTGATGCTGAAATCAGCGAAATCGTTGCTTTCCTGGAATCCCTCACGGGTGAGTTTCCAGCCCAGACTATGCCTAGACTTCCTGGCATTACGGGTAGCAGCCTCGTAGGTTCAATCAAGTAACCAGGTTCAACCAGGTAATACGGATCAGCCGACCTTCATGGTCGGCTTTTTCATTCACGAAATTTCATTTAAATATGACATACTGGCAGTACTTTATCACGAACCGCCGCCGCCCATCATAGCCTGCACTACCTGTTTCTTAAGCGGTATTTGCATCGCAGAATTGGCTCGTATCTTGAACGCCTTAATCAGATATATACGCAGACACACAATACTAGCCACAACCAAGTATCGCACATTTCTAGCGCCCCCAGCATGATTCACCATCATTGATTCTCTCACAAATAGAGTCAAAAAAATCCGACACGGCCTTACTCAAATAGCAGCGATTCTGCAACAAACCACCGCCCAGCTTCATATAAATAACGATATAAAAATTAATGGTTCTATTCACATGGCCGCCGTAATACCACACCAAAACACCCGAAAAAACAACAATATATATAAATCTAATAGACCTTAAAGATAAAGAAGACAATTAACGATAACGAAAGCAATAGATCACAACAGCACTGACCACAATATAAATTTAAACAGCCAAACAGCGTGAATAAAAACCAGACAACACAGCAATCAGCCACGGATGAAATCAATGATTTTATCGAACCTTGCTTTCTCAATAGCAATCGTTGGATAAACACACCAGTCAATAACAACATCGCAAAAATAGCACATTACCTGTCACATAAAATTTCCAAAATACCACTGGATTTGACAAGCCATGCGCAACGGATTTCTCTTTACCGCCACCAAGATGATGCTGAAAGTACATATGCAGCACTATTAGATCTTTTCCTTGTACTTGGCAACAAAGGCCTGCCATTACGCAAGCGCCTACTACGGCAAGCAGCATCTGTCATCAGTGCAGAAAACTATGGTTTTTTATCAAGCACGCTGCCAACGGCATTGGTCATCACATGCAATACACCACTACCACACCTTTCCGCACTAAGTCTTGGTAGAACCAGAGAAAAAGAGATCATACGGAAAACCGATGACGAGCAGTCAAAAAAAAAGGAAGCACCACTATTGATCGTGCGCGACCTACTTAATTCAGGACAAATATCACAGGCACAGTCAATTCTGGAACTCGCACTGCTAGCCGCACCGGATAACAATGATCTTAGCAACGAACTACTGCAGATCTATCATCATACTCACGATAGAAGCGGCTGCATTCAAATGCTTAAAAAATTGTCATCAGCTGCATTAGCAGGCCGAGAGAAATGGGCAGAACTGATTATCACACTCGACCAGGACAGCACGGAGCGCTCACTCAGTGCATAAACAGAAAACAACCAACCCTATTAGAGTGACCACACTCGGTCTCGATGAGCGCTCACAAGAGGTGCTGAGAATGGCTTTTTCAAGCGTCGCAAAGGGCGAGTGCGTTTTATCCGATACTGCCTCAGCAGATGTTGGTCTCTGTAATATGGATAGCCACAACGCAAATACATTATGGAGTAAAAATAAAACACACTATCCCGAGCGCCCTATGGTTGTGATTTCAGTCAAAAATCCACAACTTGAAAATTGCATGTATGTAGCAAAACCGATTAACATCACCATGCTTGTCGATGCAATCAAGGATGCCTTTAGTAGCAGCGCCATGCAGCATTCAGTAGCTCATGCAGTCAATGGAATGCATGCCAGTACACAGGAGCTTCATCCGCTACCCCAGCAACCAGAGAAACACATTCAAGAGACATCCATGGGTTCTCCTCTAACACCTGAGGAACAATGGAATGATGAAGGCCACTCGAGTATCAACTACTACTCTCCAGCAGATTACCTGCAAGAAGAGCTACAAAACTCTGCCACACAGGCAAGTGAGAGAAATCTATCCGCACAATACTCAGTCAAATTGAACGACACCTGGCTACACATCACTATAGATCCAATTCATAATAAAGTGGTCTCTGAAATCAGCGATCAAATACTTGAGTCTCTGTGTACAACACCACGCTACTGTATTGAAACCAAATCAAAATTTCTTAGCAAAAACAGATCCCACTTTGATGTCTACCGAGGAGACAAACCCTATCATGAATGCACCATCGCTCAATTCATTTGGAAGGTAGCGCTCTGGACATCTGCTGGAAGACTATCAAAAGAGATGAGCCCATCAACACTGGCCGAATTTAACACGCCTGACACGCTCAAAAAATGATATCAGGATAGCAGCGCTGCTCTCCGAACAGCCAGCTGCACCAGCCCTTATTTCCAAGGTACTTGGGATACCAATATCTCAAGTCTTTTCTTTTTACGCGGCAGCACATGCACTCAATTTAGCCATGCCAGTCGTGAATGTGACAAAAAAACCAGCGTTTAATATTCAACAAAAAAGCAAACATCATTCATTATTTAGCAAAATACTCGAAAAATTTGCTGGTTAACACTAAACCACCTACCCATAAAGACACCCTTCGATCATGCCTGGAAACAATCATAAAATAATATTCACTGGCCCTGTGGGCGCAGGAAAGACAGCAGCAATTAGCGCCATTAGTGATATTGCCGTTTTAAAAACGGATGAAAATGCACAGGACATGACCAAGAAACGCAAGCAGACAACAACCGTAGCGCTAGATTATGGGCTATTAAAACTAGGGGAAGGGGAAGGGGAACGCATTCACCTCTATGGCACACCCGGCCAGGAACGTTTCGACTTCATGTGGGACATATTAACCAATGGTGGCCTTGGCCTAATCCTACTACTTGACAACTCGCGCTCAACCCCTTTTAAAGACATGAGTTTTTTTCTTAACGCATTTCGTGATTTTATTTGCGATAACAAAATGGTCATTGGGGTTACGCACATGGAATACAACGAAACATCAAAAATAGAGTCGTATCATCAACAGTTACATAAACATGGCATCAAAGCACCCATACTAGAAATTGATGCGCGAGAAAAAAACGATGTCGAAACGCTAGTCAAAACACTTCTTTACTCACTTGACCCATGGCTGGGGCAGTAATGAGTCAATACGAACTGATCGATACAAGGTTTGTCTTACCATCACCCGCAGGCACATATTACGCCATATCAAACCATCAAGAAGAGCGCTCCAGAGGGCTGCTACTTGCTTTAATGACACAAGCAAACAGTCAAAGAATATCCACAGAGACGCTTTCGATTTGGCTAGACGATGACAACATTGAAACGTCATTGGCACTGCTTCACAAGATTCAACAATTAGGCTGGCTTAGACCAGATGATGAACAATCATCGGCCCCGACCGGGGCACTTGAAGAAATAATACCACCGCTACTGGCAACATTATGCAACACAGAAAAAACACTACTTGCCGATCACCAGGGCTTTACACTCGCCGCTCACGGATTTACTCACGAAGCAGCCGAAGAGCTATCGGCTCTCAGTGCAGACCTCATCGCTCTGAGATTACGGCACGGAAGTTTGCTCACTAAAAACCTTAAACTTAATACGCAAGCCATCGGCCTTATTGATGCCGCAGGCAATAGCCAGCTAGGGTTCTGGCCACTGCATATTGGCAAGCACTGCTTTACATTGGTAATGAGTGGCATACCGCAATTTAATCAAACCAGTTTTACCAATTTAATTTGGCTACTAACGACTCGTTATGGATCAAATGACAATGCTGCCAATTTGTCAATTCACGAAATATTTTACACAGATAAATAGACTGAGCGACAACTTATTCAATATCATCTACCACAAAAATTTTGAAACAAGGAGTCAATATAATGCGAGCTGACATTTTAAATTCTATTCTATCTGAGTTGAACGGCACTTCAGCTGAAATAGAAGCATCAGCCATCTTATCGACAGATGGCCTCATGATGGCATCAATGCTGCCTGCTGGAATGGATGAAGATCGAGTGGGTGCAATGGCTGCGGCCATGCTCTCGCTCGGCGATAGAACATCTGAAGAACTCGCACGCGGTGGACTTGAACAAGTACTGATAAAAGGAGAAAAAGGCTACGTTTTGATGACGCATGCGGGTGATGAATCAGTACTATCAGTACTTGCCAAACCAAGCGCGCGCCTTGGGCTAATATTTTTAGATGTAAAACGTGCTGCAGAATCAATTGAGAAGCTGGTTTAAACCAATCACGACAGGAAAACTCACATGAAAGACATGATGCCTGACAATATTTCCGGCGAGTACCAAGAACATCTATTCAGCTACCATGATGGTACTCAGCGAAAAGCCCTTTTCACCAACATCGAAACACAACTACCAGAAGGCCGCCTGATTGTTTCTCGCACAAATACCGATGGCATCATTATTGATGTAAACCAGCCATTTATTGAAATGTCCGCTTATCATAAAGATGAGTTAATCGGCCAACCTCATTATATTCTTCGCCATCCAGATATGCCTGCCGCCGCATTTAGCGATCTCTGGAAAATGGTTCAACAGCGAAATAAATGGCATGGATACGTCAAAAATCTTCGCAAAGACGGTGGCTTTTATTGGGTATATGCGACCGTTATCGCAAACATTCGGAAGGGTGACATCACTGGCTTTACATCTGTTCGCCGCCGTGCCTCGCGCGCTAAAATTAATGAAGCCGAAATTCTTTATCAAACTTTATAACAGGATCATCAACCATGACCCACAACTTCACCGTCAGTCCAGACTTTAATCCAGGCCATATATCTGGTTGGTACATCTTCAATACATGGCTTCAACGCACCATCAATGAAGAGCTCCACCTGGAACTCTACAATAGCGCTAGCGAACAACGAAAAGCGATCGCTGATGACCGGGTAGATTTAATTTATGCCAACCCTTATGACGCGACAGCACTGGTAAGAGACAAGGGGTTTTTCCCTGTTGCACGTGCTGACAACAAAACAGACGAGGCCATCATCGCTGTCAATCATGAAAGCCCAATCCTCAATGTTGAACAACTCACAGATGGCACCAGAATTTCCAGCACCGATGACCCGGACGTACGCATGATGTGCATGATCATGCTTGAGCCTGCAGGGTTAAATAAAAGTAACACCTCTACCACACAACGTGATGCTTACATTTTGATTGCCAAAGATCTTTTAAAAAACGACGCCGACGTTGGTTTCTTTCTCGAAGAGACATACAACGAACTCTCAGACATGACAAAAAAACAATTAAGACCTATTGTGCACAGCCAAATTCATGTCATCCACCATCTACTGCTTGTCGGTCCTAAATTAGCACACAAAAAAGATGACATACAATCATCACTCCTTTCAATGGCTGATGACTCAAAAGGAGTCGGCGTATTAAAAAACCTGAACTTCGAACGCTGGGTAGCGGTTGAGCAGGAAGAAGCCGAATTCATGATTGACTTAATGGACACATTAGCCGAATAACATTTCAGCAGACTGATGACAGCTATTGCTTAGATGCCTCTTTTTTAGAGTCGCGCAACCGCTGAAGTTTTTCAAGTATACGTTCCGCCCGACCAATATGCTCTAGCGCCTGCTCGTTGTCGGGTGCCAGTGCTAGCGCATTTTCCCAGGTACCTATTGCCTTCATATACTGTCCCTCTCCGTAATACTCGACACCCAGGGCAATACTCTCTTTCACCTGTTTATCCAGAAGAAAACTCAACTGCTGTGCAAGCTCAATCTCACTCTCATTCAAATTACCTAACAACTTCAACCTGACAACATAATCTAATGCCCTAGTCAGCTCATTATTATTGACAGCCTTAAGCAAAGACACATTGAGAATTTTTTGCATCTTCCGTCTACTTTCAATCACAATTTGTTGCTGTCTGCGCTCATTTTCCACCTGGGACTGTAACTTTTCATTCTCGATTTCTTGCTGTTGTTTCGCCAATAGCAGCTGACTCTCCACGACTGTTTGCTTAAGCTCGCCTATCATCGGCACTGGATTAAGCTGCCAGGCAAGGCTAAGCAACTCTTCCGCATGGAGGAAATCATCCTGTTCCAAGGCTGCTCGTCCATGTTCAGCAAGCAATTTAGCAACTTTCTTTGATTTATCTTTATCTCTTTTCCAGCGGCCCTCTTTTAGCCAACTACCTGGGGTAATCAACGCCAACTCTTCCTGAACACTAATCGTATTACTCAACCACTCCGCTTGCATCACTAACAAGTCCAATTCCAGTGCCGCAACCCGAATATTCTGTTTAAAATGCAGCGCCTGAAATGCTGAGTTAATCTTTTCACTATCTGGAATATTATTTAATGCGGTTTGGTAGTATCGCTTGGCACGATACCACTCTCCTGCCTTCTCAAGCGCCCTGCCCTCCTCCAGTGTCTGCTGCTCATATATAACTGCCTGCTTATCAATACCAGCGATTAACGCATTCACACTTGAATAGTCAGCGTGCGACTCAGGCACATGAGAAAGCACCACTTGCGCTTGTGCATACCGATCCCCCTCGACAAGAGAGTCCACCTTTTCTAATACATTAGACGAACGCGCATCCATATACGCACAACCCTGTACAAATATCACCAACAAAATGAGAAAGGCTAATTTCACATTTTTCATGTCGATACGGATACGTCGCCAGTATTCACAACCGTCGATATTGCATCATCGATCATCGCCTGCTGTTTTTCATCAACACCGCTCACATGGTAAGTCACCAGCGCTTCTTTTTTTCCTTTTAGTGAAATTTTCTTAAAGCGAGTACTAACGATACCCTGAGATTGCAGTGTAACATTCAGTTCATCACTAATTAGAATTTCGCCAGCATCCGCCGCAGAGGCAAGGCGTGATGCAGTATTAACCGCATCACCAACGACCGTATAGTCCATTCGCTCGGCAGCGCCCATATTACCAGCCAGCATCATGCCACTATTAATACCAATTCTAAAACGAACTTGCGTCAAATTATCATTCGCCCTCTGGCGGTTAACTATTTTAACTAGCTTTTGAATCGTAATCGCACATGCAGCCGCATGAAAGCTATGCTTGGCATCATCCTCCGGCACACCAAAGACAAGCATCGCACAATCGCCTATGTATTTATCAATATGCCCACCATAGCAATGTGCTGCCTGCGCAATAATACTAAAGTACTCATTCAGAAGACTATTCACCTGCTCCGGATGTAGCTCTTCCGAAAGCCGCGTAAAACCAACGATATCTGCAAACAAAACACTCGCCTCAACATGATGCCCTCCCAACTTCACCTGGTTCAGGTTAGACAATACCGCCTTAGCTACTTTCGGTGAAACGTAACGTGAAAATGTCTGCTCCACTTGCTCTTTACGTAACAGCCCTTCCGTCATTTCATTCATCGACTGCATCAGTGAACCCAACTCATCTTTGCGCTGATCATTAAGGCGAACATGATAATCACCAGCCGAAATTGCACGGCCAGCATTAATCAATTGATGTATAGGGCGAGTTAAACGCTTACCCAATATAAAAGATGCTATAAAACCCAGAATCACTAACAACAATGTCGCGCCACCTACCGTGCGAATGGTCTCTTGCTGTGCCAACGTTCTTAAGCGTTGATCAAAAGTAATGAGCACATAACCTGTCGTCACATCCTTAAAAAACACCGGCTTGAAAAATGAAACCATATCAAGCGGCTCAGGAGCAACGCTATTTTCCTGCCATTCCAGTTTAATTACACGCCCTAAGGCAGTGGCAATACGGTGGTCGTCCGGCACTGCACCCTTTTTCACCACCAGCTCTTTGTTCTCATTGTAAAGAGCTGCGCCAAGAATCCCAGCTTCACCTGCAAGACTGTTCACCACAATCTCAAGATTAAGGTGATCATTGGCTAATAAGGGTTCACGGGAAAAGCCGGCCATCAACCTTAAAACCGTATTTCCCGACTCACTCACCTGCTGCTCAAGAATATTACTTTGGTTGTGGACAATGAACAGCCCCAACAAACTCATCCCGCAACTAATCAATAAAGTAAAGACTAATGAGAGTTTATAGGCAATAGGGAAGTATGCCGGCAAAAATGCTGTCAGATTTTGGCGTAACTTTTTCATTAAGTTTCAGAGACTACCATCACTACTCAGTTTTAAACACGTACGGCTGGGGCAACCTGACACCTTGCGTTACCAATAAGCCCGCCATCTCTCCATTTCAACAAACCAGCTTAACACTAGATATATCGATAAAATTATATTAATCGATACTCCCCTATAAACCCTCTTTAAAGTCACAGTAGGTACAAAACACCAGCCACCCTACCAAACAACCGATCCAGCCCGTAAAACATACATCTAATTTATCTGGACTCAGCCAGATCGATACCAGACATCATGCACCATATAACGCAATTTATACAGCGACACCTGTAAACCAGCACCTCTCATAAACCCCAAAACCATCTCACTGAGTGACTGGCAATCGTCGACGAATTATGTTGAGATTATTAAAGCCATTTCGCAGCCATAATATTTGGAGGAGTCATGACAATGATATATACCAATGACCTGCTCGACGAACTTAATATCCTGCTGCAATTCAATCTAGCAACGACTCAGGAAGGGATTAAAATCCACCGTTCAGCGGGTACCACTACCATCGATGCCACCACACGCTTATTTAATAAAGGGCTCATCACTCAAACCGATGGGGGCTATCTCACTGATTTAGGACATATTGCTGCCGAACATGCTCAGAGCAGTTACACCATCCTGACACCCGCCCATGAATCATCACTAAAGCCAGCCTCAATGTAAACGATACATCAACTATATAAAATAGCGAAAATGGTGCGATAAGGCCATTCAAGATGTGGCTGCTTTCATCTTAATAAACCATCCTATGAGCGCAATAAGGGACTAAAACGATGAAAATCCAGGTGTTAACCAAAAAATTGCATGAACTCAAAGAAAAACAGCAGCAGATCGAAACGGCCTGGCGTAAAACAGGCAATCGTGAATTTCTTGAATTCATGGTGGAATTACTCCCAAAAGCACTCAACGCAGAACGCTGCAGTATTTTCATCAACAATCCTGACAATAATAACGTCTGGATTCAATGTGGCACAGGGCTTCAGGAAAAACAGATCTCTGTACCCAAAGATAGCTCCATAGTCGGCAAAGTGATCGCCAGCGGTGAGATTATCATGGAAAACAACCTCGCCAATCAAATAGGTGCGCACGACACAATCGCCTTTAAAACCGGTTTTACCTCTAAAAGCACCATCTGCGTGCCCGTATTAGGGGCAAAAACACAGCAGGTAGCGGGCGCCATTCAGGTGCTGAATAAACTCAATGCCGAATCTGCATTTACCCAGAACGACATTGAAATTGTCAAAAAACTAGCCCACCACCTCCAGGTCAATATCGAGAATATCTACCAACGCCAGGAGATGGCCAATATTGCTGCAGAGATCGGCAAGAAAGTGAGTCTCATCGAAGCCAAGCTAAAATCACTTGGGCATACAGAATAACCCAATACAGTGCCAGATGCATATATACAAATGGATTTAACAACCCTCGTCGTCAGGATCAGCAATGCTTTCTCCCCTAAAGATTTGTATACTAAGCAAACTTTATCAGCATACCGGTTAAGTATTCACGGGTTAACACCCACTGACAATGCGTGACATAACAAGACAGCGAACAATCAACAGAGGCTATGTGTTCGTTAGCAGACAATCGCTAACTCGCTAGCCAGAGGAAGAAGATGAAGGCCAAAGACCGCCGAATACAGGAACTGCGTGACACCATTACCGAGCTTTCACCGACCGAAGCGTACGAGCTACAACAAAATGGTGCCACCTTGATCGACGTACGTGATAACGAAGAAGTTGCACAGGGCAGCCCAATTGGCGCACTACGTCTGGGGCGCAGCTTCCTTGAGCTCAAAATCGAAGAGCAGATCCCAGACACCGACCAAACCTTAATCATTATGTGTGCGGGCGGGATGCGTTCACTGTTCGCTGCCGATGGCCTGCAACGCATGGGCTACAGCGATGTACGCTCGGTTGCCGGAGGCTTTAGCCACTGGAAAACAGAGGCACAGCCGTTTGAAATGCCGCGCATGCTTGACGCCACCGCGCGTGAGCGTTATGCCCGCCACCTCTCAATCCCCGATATTGGCGACAAAGGCCAGCTCAAACTACTCGACAGCAAGGTACTGCTGATCGGTGCCGGTGGCCTCGGCTCACCCAGCGCCTATTATCTAGCTGCAGCAGGTGTCGGTACCCTCGGCATCATCGATGATGATGTGGTGGACCGCAGCAACCTGCAGCGCCAGATTCTGCACACCGAAGATCGCATCGGCATGCCCAAGGTTGAATCGGCACGCATTGCGCTGGAAGCACTCAACCCGGACGTCAAGGTTGTCGCGCATCAAACCCGTATCGATAGCAGCAATGTAGAAGCGCTCTTTGCCGATTATGACGTCATCGTCGACGGCTCAGACAACCTGCCCACCCGTTACCTGATCAACGACGCCTGCGTAAAGCTTAAAAAGCCCAATGTACACGCCGCCGTCTACCGCTTTGAAGGGCAGATCACTGTCTTCTGGCCAGATTACCAGGGCGACGTGCGCGGCTCCTGTTACCGTTGCATGTTCCCTGAGCCACCACCGCCAGAACTCGCGCCATCATGTGCGGAGGCTGGCGTACTGGGTGTGATGCCGGGTCTCTTTGGCCTGCTACAGGCGGTTGAGACAATCAAGATTCTACTCGAAATCGGTACACCACTAGTTAACCGCATGTTGCATTACGATGCACTTAGTGGCGAGTTTATGGAGATGAACGCCAAGGCCAACCCATCCTGTCGCCATTGCAGCGACGGTGCGGTGTTTCCTGGCTATGAAGACTATGCACAGATCTGCTCATCAACACCGCCGCCATCTGACGACAAATAAGCAAACCCATCGCCACGTTAAATAGCGCGGCGATGGTCTTCTCAATCAATCCTTGTTTCTAACCGTCTCTACGCCAAAAAATAGCACCATCTGATCGCCAATCGCTGGCAATGCAAAGTTCATATCAAAATCTGAACGCTTGAATTTAGCAGTGACATCAAAGCCACACACGTACTTCTCTTTTTTTAGGGTCCAGCGGGTGGACACCACAATGAATACTTTCCACTTCCAGCACAGCATGCTTTGTCACACCCAGGATGGTTAAATCACCCTAGGAGCCATCTTGCCTCCTTTATGAAACTCAACGGTCTTCGCTTGATAGGTGATCGCCGGAAACTCCATCGCATTCAGAAAGTCGATTGAACGCAGGTGGTCGTCACGTTTCCCCATGCAGGTATAAACGGACGCCGCATCGATCACAATATCAATCGAGCCTATGCTCGCCTTTCGATCCATCGTGCCGCACAATGCGCTCGCGCCTATTGACGCCCTATTCCCCTTATGAAGGCGGAACAGGTTAAAAATAGACCGCTTACTCTGCATCTAACGATAATATTTTTGCCACTCGTCTTTCGTGATTTTATACAGGACATGCTCTCTAAGGGGGTTACCCTCTGGAATAATAGGATGTTCAAAATTATCACCGGTGTCTGTCATTCCCAGGCGCGTCATCACTTGCCATGATTTTTTATTGGTGACAGATGCAAACGAATAGAGCTTATCGAGCCCTAGCTCAGTGAAGGCAAACCTCATCGCCTCTTTAGCTGCCTCTGAGGCATAGCCACGCCCCCAGAATTCACTTCTCAAACGTCAACCAATTTCGACACAGCGCGATACTGGCAAGTCGTAGGTAGGCTTGTGCAGCCCGACAAAGCCGATGAACTCTCCATCCACAATGGTTTCAGCAGCCCAGAGCCCCCACGATCTCTCTGTTATAAGCCGCTTTATTTTTTCAGCCATGGCATCACTCTCTTCACGGCTCAAAGTATTGGGGTAATACTTCATCACCTGTAACTACTCAGCGAGTAGTCAAAATTAACAGTGACTGCTCAGCTAACCCATCAACTCCCAGCATCTCATAAAAAATTTAGTAACTATTCAGTTCACTCCTGAAATCTGAATAGTTATATACCCATCTTCCATTATGCTGAATAGTTACAAAATTTATTATGCGCTACCCCGACAACATACTCTGTTTTATCTTCCAAGCACCCCTGTCAACTCGTAAATAATTTAAAGAGGAATGGACAGCGACGCTCCCGGGTTTCGCTTGCGCTCAACCCAGGCTACACATATCAAATACCGTCATTCCGGCCAATAAGAATGGTGGGGGGGTGCCGGGATCAGGGTAAGCTGATCTCTGGTCCCAATCAATTCCAGCACAAAACTTGATGAGCACTCGCAATAACACACCAATAAAAACTTAAACCTACTTGTTTTGAATGTAGCTGAGTGCTAGTTTAACGAAAAGGCCATCTATTTTTGAGCGGCGTAAAAATGCCCTAAATATACAATGTATGGCTGTCATATATCACAACCACACACGGCTGCATATCAACCGCTAATTCACTTAGCGATAGAGGAGTATCAAATTGGATCTATTAATAGCAATCATCATCGTTTGGATTGGCTGGCTAATATTCCGACGCAAAGAAAAAAAGTAGGGTATAGCAGGTTAAATTTCACCATCAATACAAGTCGTATACCCAAGTAAATCTCTACCTGCCTGGATCAACTCATCAAGCAACATTTTAGCCGAACTAAACATGAGACTGGCATTGCGGAACTAATGCTACAAGGGTAGCCAGCCAAACGCATCGCAATAAAAACCAATGTCAGCCACGAGACGGTTAGATGGTATATAAAAAAGATCTGTGCAAAAAACCACTCGAATTCTCAAGCTGAATTTATCGTAAAACACTCCGCGGACTCGCTTCAAGCGCCTTAACTACAACCACATAGAGATTCACTACAAAGATAAATCCAGGAAATACTTAACCCTTAGGAGGTACGAAGTATATAAAGCCAGTCATCACAGGGAATCATTCAAAAACCACATCTTTATCTTTGATTGAAAATACCAATTCGGAGACAATCTCAACACCCCTCTTCAGCTTGGGCAAGCCGACGCAACCACTCCAACGTGCTTTAGGCGCAAGTACTTTATGCTGTGAATAAATCTGATAGCCAGGAACTGCAAGATCATCGCTAAAACCCACTTGACGGGCAACAATATTCCACTCGACCAATGTGATCGTTTTATCACTAAAATTATCAACTGTTATTTTAAGTGGTGACGATCCGTCACAACTCCCCAACGAATACTCAACCGATACAGCCACCGCCTCAATTACTTTTTTTTCTGTCCAGTCCTGATAATATAAAAACCCACCAATAGCACTTCCCGCCAACACCAACATACCAAGACCACCAAACATTTTCTTTGGAAAAATGATAAATAACGATAAGACTATCGCGATAACCAGCCACTTCATGAATAACTCTCGATTTCACACATCATTTAAAAAGGAAGCAATACTCGAACAATAAACCATGCAGAAATTCAGCGTGAAGCATTACCTGGTCAAATAAAAACTACTTCACCATCGGTATCCACGGGCCAAAGCACGTGTAGAAAACTCTCGATCCTTCAAACCAACATTGACTTCAATATCTCGAGCATCATAAACAATCGTTGAATTTGCCCTGAAGTTTTTCACAATCCCGGTCTCCCATACCCATGCCCCTTTGATTCGGCGCCAGGTGATAAACTGCTTTTTGACCATCTTCATCTCTTTATCAAAATAGTCAACGCGACTTTCAAGGCAGTGTTCCCAATTTTCACCCTTACTAAACCATGAGATACGTTTTCCATAGACAGGATCATGTTTAGGAACACTTTCAACAATATAGAACACCTTTCCTTCCACGGTTCGTTCTTCAACGAAACGGTGTTCATCTTCATTGATATCACGCACCCGCAGGTCATCATCACTAAAGCCCCAATCCATCTCCTCAGGCGAACGTTTCGAGATTCGCTTTACAATACGCATCTCTGGCAAATAGACCCACTGATCTGCAAGCCTGTCGCTGCCATTAACATACCCCCAGCGCATAAAAGCCAATCCCTTGTTATGCGCTGATGCCGTGTAAAGCACGACTTTGTCGACGATGCCATCTTTACCGCCATAGTTTTTCCACAAACGCACATATTCACTGGAGACTTTTCGACCATTGGTAAGTGTACTGGTAACCAGCAAACGGGAACGCTGATCTTCCCCGCCATTTTTGTAATAACAATGCTCAACTATTTCAATACCACTTAATGGCCTGGTTATTTCAGTGCGCACTTCTGCCGCAAACGCAAATGGATAAAACAGCGCCAGAATTACCACTGAGATCACCTGATTAATGACTTGATGATTCATATCTTACATAACTCCATTCTGCCGCCATTCGTTGAACCGGTCTTACTGCCGCCTAACTAAAGGCACTGCCATCAGTCCCAGAATCAAAATCAAAACAGCAGCATTACCGACCATTACATAAGGCGTAGTTCCTTGCATTGGCACTACAACATCACTCAATGTTACCTCTTCAAATTGCGGCGCAATCGATTGGAAGCGCCCCTGATGGTCAATGATTGCAGAGACCCCGGTATTGGTTGCACGCAACAGTGGTCGGCCACTCTCTTTAGCGCGCATCCGTGCAATCTGCAGGTGTTGGTGCGGTGCACTTGAATCCGCAAACCAGGCATCGTTACTCACATTAACCAGTAACGTTGCCTCCGGTAGTTGCATAATCACCTCTTCACCAAAAGCATCTTCAAAACAAATAGAAATGCCAACCTTTTGCCCTGCTATTGGTAGCGGGCGCTGATCATCCGACCCCGCACTGAAATCTGACATCGGCACCTGAATAATATCAACCAATACAGATAACCACGCTTTTAGCGGTAGATATTCGGTAAACGGCACCAGATGGCGCTTGTGATAAAAGCCTGTGGCGCTACCGAGACTCATCATCGTGTTGTAGTACTGGCGCGTCTCCCCGTCGAGATAGACCAGTCCCAATAAGATATCCGTATTATTAAAACGCGCCTCTTCAGCAAGCCCGGCAAGAAAATTGCTTGATTCATGAAAAAAACCGGGCAATGCCGTCTCTGGCCAGATGACCAGGTCGCTTTCCCAGCTTTCACGTGTCAGCTGTGCATACAGATCAATGGTGGGCACCTTCATTGATGGCAGCCACTTTAATTCCTGCGGGATATTACCCTGTATCAATGTCACCTTCATCGGTTCACCCGCAGGCGATACCCAGCTCAACTGGTTTGCCAACAAACCACCACACCACAACAGTGCCAACGCAACAATGTGAAATGATTTTTGACCAATGTAGATATTGCGAATCACAATCGCGATAAATGCAGCGCTGAGTGCCACCGCAAGTGAAACGCCATAAACACCCAGTAATGAAGCAAAGCCGCCGAGCGGCGTTTCGATTTGGCTATAACCAACATTAAGCCACGGTAAGCCAGTGAACATCCAGCCACGGATCCATTCAAACAACACCCATACTGCCGGAAAACACCACAACAACGTCGCCGTGGCTGACAAATTAAAGCGCTGTCGAAACTTCACTGCCACGCCACCGGTCAGCGCAAGAAATGTCGCAAACAGCAACACAAACATCGACGTGATAAAGAGTGACAACACAAAGCCAACATTGCCATAATGGTGCATGCTAATGAAAACCCACCACACACCGACACCAAACATACCGATGCCAAACAACAAGCCGCGCCACATCGCGCGGCGCGTAGTACTATGAAGCCAGATGAGAAAAATAGTGACTAACGAAACAATCGCCAGTGGATAAAAATCATATGGCGAAAATGCAAACGGTAACAAGCCACCTGCGATCAATGCCAGTAAATCGCCGCGCCATGTTGCGATTATCAAGCGCAGCCCTCTTACTGATTAGTCGTTGAAGCAGTCGTGCCTTCTATCTGCAAGCTCATCTGCAGCAGATGAATACGTCGACTATCGGCATGCAGCACCTTGAAGTGGAAGCGGCCAAGCTCATATTTTTCACCGCGTTTAGGCAGGTGACCAAATGAGCGCATCATCAATCCACCAATCGTATCGCAATCTTCATCGCTGAGTTCAGATTCAAAATATTCGTTGAACTCTTCGATTGGGGTGAGCGCCTTAATGGTAAAGCTGACATCACTATGTTTCATGATATAGCTATCTTCCGCTACATCATGCTCATCGATAATTTCACCGACAATCTGCTCCAGCACATCTTCAATCGTCACCAGACCGTCAATACCACCGTACTCATCAACGACAATCGCCATGTGATTTCGACTGGCGCGGAAATCTTTTAATAAAACATTGAGACGCTTGCTATCCGGGATAAATGCCGCCGGGCGCAGCACATCACGTACGTTAAAGGGCTTGCTGCCATCAAGCGCATAGGACAACAGATCCTTTGCCAGTAGAATGCCCTCTACTTCATCCTTACCATCACCGATAACCGGAAAGCGCGAATGGGCTGATTTAACAATCACTGGCAAAATCTCCTTCAATGGCACATCACGTTCCACTACCACCATCTGCGAACGTGGAATCATAATATCCCGCACCTGCATCTCGGAAACCTCCAGTACCCCTTCAATCATGGTAAGGGCATCAGCATCCAGCAGATGGCGCTGCTGAGACTCACGCAGGGTCTCGATAAGTTCTACACGATCCGCCGGCTCCTGTGCAAACGCCTTCTTCAGTTTTCCTAAGAAGCCATCTTTTGCAAGCGCCGGCTCAGGCGATCGGTCGCTGTTCATGGTTGTCCTATTCCTGGTTTCATTGGTTCTCCAATCATCAAATCTAAAATCGTCTTCATCACTACACGAGGCCATCGTCCATATATGGGTCGTCGAATCCCAAGTATGCCATGATTTTTCCCTCTAAATCTTCCATTTCACAGGCATCACTATCATCAATATGGTCATAACCACGCAGATGTAACACCCCATGCACTACCAGATGGGCCCAATGGGCACGCACAGTTTTACCTTGCGCCCGCGCTTCTTGCGCCACTAACGGAACGCAGATGATAAGGTCGCCCAGCAGTGGCAGTGGCATATCGGGCGGTGCCTCAAACGGAAATGAGAGAATATTAGTCGGCCCCGGCTTATTGCGATACTGTTGATTAAGCGCAGCACTTTCATCGTTTTCGACCAGTCGAATGGTGAGTTCAACCTCATCCATTGTGCCTTCAAGTGCCGCCGAAACCCACTGTTCCAGGTCTGTCTGCACCGCTAGATCGGCATCTTGCGATTGCGACAATGCAAGCTGCAAATCTAGCACTAAGTCCAAATCAGCACGCTCAGATTGACCTGGTTCAACGTCCACGCAACCCGCCATCTTTCTCTTCCTGCGCCTCTTTGGCGGCATAGGCCTGCACAATGCATTGCACCAGCGGATGACGCACCACATCCTGCGACTCAAAGAAGGTAAAGCTAATGCCCTTGATCTCTTTCAGAACATCGATCACATGCCGTAGTCCCGAGACGCTACCACGCGGTAGATCAACCTGTGTCACGTCGCCAGTGACTACCACGGTCGAACCAAAACCGACACGGGTCAGAAACATCTTCATCTGCTCAACGGTAGTATTTTGCGCCTCATCGAGGATGATAAAAGATTCATTCAAGGTACGACCACGCATATAGGCAAGCGGTGCCACTTCAATCACATTCTGTTCAATTAGTTTGGCAACACGCTCAAAACCAAGCATTTCATACAGTGCATCATAGAGCGGACGCAGATAGGGATCGATCTTCTGTGACAGATCTCCCGGTAAAAAGCCGAGGCGCTCACCCGCCTCCACAGCCGGACGCACCAACAATATGCGACGCACCTCTTCCTTCTCTAATGCTTCAACCGCGCAGGCAACTGCCAGATAGGTTTTACCGGTACCGGCAGGGCCAATGCCAAAGTTGATCTCATGACTCAAAATGCGCTGCAGATACAGCGCCTGATTAATCCCGCGCCCTTTGATACCACCCTTTTTGGTCTGAATCTGCACGCTCTCAACGACCTGCTGTTGCAACGCTTTCAACGCGGGCGCAGAGTGTAATGCCAGCTGAACCTGCGAAGGGGCGAGTGTTGCGCCATCTGTTTCCGCATACAGCGTCGTTAATAGCTTACTGGCCTCGATCACGGCATCGGGTTTTCCCGCGAGGCGAAAATCATTACCGCGATTACTGATCTCAACACCAAAGTGTGCCTCGATCTGGCGCAGATGGCCATCAAACTGGCCACAAAGTTCAGCCAGACGCTGGTTGTCGACAGGCTCTAAAAGCAGCTCGCTAATCTGTTGATTATCACTCAAGACGGGATTCACATATATAGTTGAGAGGAAAAGAAAACGGTGCGTCTCGATGGCGCATGGGCTACATCTACGCACGGTATGTCATGTGCTGATACTGAAAGACCGTTATGCGACATGTCGTCCATTATTTGGCTCAATCACTGAAATCAGCTCACCACGCAGAGAATTAGGCAGCGCCTCGGTAATGCGCACATTGGCAAACTGGCCAATCAACGATTGATCCGCAGTGAAGTTCACCCAGCGATTATTGTCAGTACGCCCCGCCACTTGTGCCGAATCTTTTTTCGACACTCGCTCCACCAATACACGCTGCTCAGTGCCAACCATCGAGGCACTGATTTCAGCCGTCATCCCAACAATTCGCTGCTGCAGTTCCGCCAGACGCTGCTGCTTAACCGCATGAGACACATCGTCAGGGAATACGGCAGCAGGTGTCCCAGGGCGCGCGCTATAGATAAAACTAAACGAGTGATCAAAGCCGATATCTTCAATCAGCGCCATGGTGGCACGATGATCGGCATCCGACTCTCCTGGAAAGCCGATAATAAAATCAGACGACATGCTGATATCGGGGCGAATGTCACGTAGGCGACGGATCTTTGATTTATATTCCAGCGCGCTATGACCACGCTTCATCGCGCCCAAAATACGATCGGAACCACTCTGTACCGGCAGGTGAAGATGACTCACCAGCTCCGGCACATCACGGTACGCTTCAATCAAGCTGTCACTAAACTCAACCGGGTGCGAGGTGGTGAAACGAACGCGATCGATGCCGTCAATACTTGCGACATACGTGATCAACAGCGCGAGATCTGCCTCAGTACCATCTTCCATTTCATGGCGATAGGCATTGACGTTCTGGCCCAATAGATTCACTTCACGTACACCCTGGCTGGCTAGCGATGAGATTTCACTTAGCACATCATCAAACGGACGGCTAAACTCTTCACCACGGGTATATGGCACCACGCAAAATGTACAATATTTACTACACCCCTCCATGATCGAGACAAACGCCGTCGGACCATTAGCCTTCGGCTCTGGCAGGCAGTCAAACTTTTCAATCTCTGGAAAGCTGATATCGATCACTGGCTGGCGCCGCTGCTTCACCGCGTTCAACATCTCTGGCAAGCGGTGAAATGTCTGCGGGCCAAACACCAGGTCAACAAACGGAGCGCGTTGACGAATCGCCTCACCTTCCTGACTTGCGACACAGCCTCCCACGCCAATTACGATGTTCGGCTGTTTCACTTTCATTTCGCGCCAGCGCCCCAGCTGGTGAAATACTTTTTCCTGTGCCTTTTCGCGAATCGAGCAGGTATTGAGCAGCAGAATATCCGCCTCTTCAGCAGAATTCACCTGCTGTGCGCCGTGCGATGCTGCAAGCACTTCCGCCATTTTGTCAGAGTCATATTCGTTCATCTGACAACCAAAGGTCTTAATAAATAATTTGTACGCCATCGTCGTGCTATTTCAAATCCAAAACTTACAATAAAGAACAGCTCAATTTACTACTTTTTCGGTGAAATTTCCAGTCAACCGCTCATATCCCGGCAGCCCGCCACTTAAATCAAACCTAACCATTACGACTGTGAATTTGGCGGTTCAGAGCAATCTTACCTGCACTAAAACAGTAAAAACTTATACTGCTGAACAAGCAAGCATCAAACCAGCTAAATAAATCTGTTTAAAATCAACAAAAACAAATAATACGAGGCCTTTGCACCAGCAGTGATTTTGTTCTCGGGCACCAACAGTAGGCGCTTTAGGCGAGGCAAAAGCGCACGGAATGAGGGAGTTTATCGCTATAAATGACCGATTGAGACCGCTTTTAACACCGCCAAAGGGCAAAAGAACAATCGTGCAAAGATCTCAATACGAAGAATTCAAATCGCACTAGAATAGCGCGAAAAAAGTGACGGCGACTCTTTACTTGGTGTAATAGAGAATTACAAATAGCAAAAATCGTCCTACTATAGCCCACCTAAATGCGTTGATAGCGACTATCCACTCACAACCAAATTAGCCACATCTCTAAAATTCAGTTACCAGTAACACCTATCAACCCCATTGGGCTGTAGAACGACAACTGTCACTACCGGCAAACAACACCCATATTAACGGCGTTTTCGACGATCCTGCTCTTCTTTCACATATACCAGCGACTCATCTTCTGGTGCCACATCTTCCGACCACTGTTTACTAGTGTCCGTTGACGATTTCAAATGAACAGCAACCGCTGCTCCAATAACACCGCCCAATGTGAAAGCCACCAATATCGCTTCTATCATCATGCCCATCATATGCGTATCCTCCAATATTCAGGTTTACATCCTTGCCAAGCCATCCAACATCCTTTTGGAAATGGCCATTTCGAGATCCTTCACTATTATTTAGCGGCTCGGATATGCCATTCCCTTAATTCAGTTAAAGGCATCGATCATGCCAATATCGAAAAAACACTAGAAACAATCAGGTAAAAGAAGGTAATAGACTGTATTGATAGAAAAAATTAACGGCGATCATGAAACATATTTTGCCCACATAAAATCGCGTCAGTACAAAAAAATGACGTTAGCTGTCTGTATCCAGCAGATCCAGCGCTATTATTCTGCCAATTTGGCCTTCTGCCACATCGCCTCAAGCGCCGCCAAAGCGGCATCCTGAGGCAAAACCCCCAATTCAACACACTGCGCCTCAACCAGACCAAAACGCCGCTCAAAACGCCGGTTCGCTTCACGCAGCGCGCACTCCGGGTCAATCGATGCGTGACGTGCAAGATTACTCACCGCCTGCAACAGATCACCCACCTCATGTCGCATACGCAGGTCACCCTGATTTTGCTCAAGCACTTCCCGCACCTCGTCCAGCTCTTCCTGCACCTTATCCAGTACCTGGTCAATTTCAGGCCAGTCAAAACCGACATGGGCCGCACGCTTTTGCAGCTTCACTGCGCGTGTTAACGCGGGCAGCGTCACCGCAACGCCACTCAAAGCACCCTGATGGCTGGCAGCGACACCTTTTTTTCGCCGCTCATCCGCCTTAATCTTCTCCCACGTAGCACCATGATCACTCGTAGCAGCGCGCGCATCATCAAACACATGCGGATGACGGCGAATTAATTTCTCCGCAATGGTTTCAACCACCCGCGAAAAATCAAAGAGCCCTTCCTCTTTAGCAATCTGGGCATAAAACACTACCTGAAACAGCAGATCACCCAGCTCATCACACAGATCATCCATGTCACCACGCTCGACCGCATCCACTACTTCATAAGCCTCTTCAATCGTACAGGGCGCGATTGAACGATAGTCCTGCGCCAGATCCCACGGGCAGCCACTCTCAGGGGCACGCAATTGAGCCATCACTTCAAGCAGTTTTTTCATTTCATTCATAAGCTACGGTAACTCACCAATTTTCTCTAAACCGATAAGCTTATTATCTGCATCAAAACACAAGCTAAAAACACCATTGATCCCATCATGCAATACAAAAGGCTGTAGACAACTCGCTGGGAATTGCACTCGACGACCATCGTGCGCATTCACAATTACCTGCTTCGCCTGCCCCTTATAGTAATAAATATAATCTTCGGCAGAAATCCGAATCGCAAATCTAACCTGCTGAGCACTACCCACCATGGCAAACCACAACCTCAATTACACAAAACAACACTCATCACTCCTCGCTATTTTCCTGCCACTTAAGCAGAGCCGCTATCTTTTTTTCGACACAACCTTGCCTTATCCAATCCCCTCACAACGTTGAGACGCTCCCTTCCAGTCGCTCTTAGCAAAAGCTATCTCAGGCTAACAGGGATAGGACAAACACTGCACAGGACAAATCTCATAAATGCCACAGCGCATATATTCCTCTTACTTCCGCTAGAAAAACACATGTTTCATCATCACTTACAGCTACCACTCAATCTTCACCAAGTCGATCGAAAAAGATAACATCGCTTAAACCAGGCACAAGACAGACCAAGAAAATGACCGGTTTTTCTCTCTCTTCGCTCGATACGTAACATAATAACCACCTATAAGGTAGCGCAATATCCCCCACATTCAGTACACTCAAAACGTGACGGCGCCTTTAAATATAGAGGGAGTTTGGTTTCATCGTTGAGTCGTTTCACCATGAATGATAATTTATTCGAAATTAATAGCCTTAATCTTACTTTAAACGACACCGTAACAAACCGTTGCGCTTTATTAGACACGTTGCTATTCTGCCTTCATTGATATAACACGATACACGATTTTGTTTAACTGCATAGTTTAACGGCACACTTATAAAAACTGAGGAGACAAGCATGGCTACTAAGAAAAAAGCGGCAACAAAGAAAAAGGCATCTAGCAAAAAAGCAGTTGCTGCTACACCTCGCGTAAAAGCGATCAAAGAGCCATTCACTCGTACCGCTCTTTTTGGTCACCTGTCTGAAAAAACAGGCCTGACCAAAAAAGAAGTCGCCTCAGTATTTGATGAGTTAAAAGTCGTCATTGAGGGTCACATCAAAAAAGGTTCTGCTCAGGTATTTACCCTGCCCGGTATCCTAAAAGTAAAAGTGAATCGCAAGCCTGCTACTCGCGCCCGCAAAGGCACCAACCCTTTCACTGGCGAAGAGATGACTTTCAAAGCAAAACCAGCACGCAATGTTGTTAAGGTTCAGCCGTTGAAAGCACTGAAAGATATGGCATCGTAAGACACCATCTCACTGGGCGGTACCACCATGTGCCGCCCAACTCGCTCCTGTCTTACTCAATCCGCGCTACCATTTCACATAGCTGGCATGAAAATTTCATAACCAGCCTTATGTCCCGAATTATTCGAAAAACTTATTTACCCAGTATCACCGCATGCTTAGTATTATCTATTGCATCAAACACTTGGGCTAGCCCCCCGCATAACCCTGACAACCCAAGCACGTCAATAATTGATCAGCAACGCGCCGATTTCGTGACAGCAGAGCAAATACTACAGCGCGGCGCAATCACAAAATTTAAAAAATTAACGCATCAACTGCAAGACTACCCACTCTATCCGTATCTACGCTATGAGTATCTACGCACACGGCTGCATCAACGGCCAGCGCAAGAGATCAATACATTTATCGATACCTTTCATGATAGCCCACTCAGTTCACGACTCCATTTTCGCTGGATCAAGAAGCTCGCACAAAATGGGCGCTGGAAAGAGGTTGAGCAACATTACCGGCCAGACAATAATGTCACACTAGCCTGCTACTACCGCCGCGCCCTCCTCAAGAGAGGTGATCAGGAAGCGGCCTTCGATGGCCTTCAACTGTTATGGCTGGTAGGCCATTCACAACCGCGCGCCTGCGACCCACTATTTACGGCATGGTACAACGCAGGCTTTATCGATGATGCTCTCGCATGGCAACGCATTCAACTGGCGATGGATAAACGCAAACTCACGCTGACACGCTACTTAACCCGCTTTCTATCCAAAAAAGAACGCGTCTGGGCCAACAAATGGATTGAAGTCCACCACAAACCGTCACGCATTCTCTCGACAAAGCGTTTTGCCAGCGAACATCCCATGCGTAACACCATCATCGTACACGGTCTAAAGCGCATGGCACGCACCAATCCTATCAAAGCCGCTAACAGATGGCAGGCAGAAATAAGCGCCCGCTACCCGTTCAGCGATGATGAAATCAGCAGTGTTGAGCGCGCCATAGGAATGACCATGGCGCTACGTCACAAACCCGAGGCGCTCAGCTGGCTTGCTGTGCTTGCAGAAAAACCAGCCGATCAGTCACTACGCGAATGGCGTGTGCGTACCGCACTCAATCAGCAAAACTGGGATGCAGCACTGGCCTGGCTCGATCAATTAAACGACGACGAACAGCAAATGACACGCTGGCAATATTGGCGCGCGCGCGCACTAGCGGCACTCGGCCAGCAAATAGAGGCCGAAGCAATCTACAATACCCTGGCGATGAGTCGCGGTTACTACGGCTTCCTTGCCGCCGACAAACTCGCCCGCCCTTACCGCTTTGAACATGCTGCCTTACTACAAAATGAAGAACTCGCCAGCAACATTGAACAACGCCCCGGTATTTTAAGAGCACGCGAACTATTTATTCTTAAACGTGCGGTAGAGGCTCGACGAGAGTGGTTTCACGCCACTCAGCACATGAGTGAAGCACAACTTCACCAGGCCGGACAATTAGCCCATCACTGGGGCTGGCATGATCGCGCCATCCTGACCATTGCCCGTACTAAACATCGCGATGACCTCAATGTGCGTTTTCCACTTGTCCACCAAAACAAGATCATACTCAAGGCCAATGAAAACAATGTCGATGCGGCCCTCGCCTTTGCATTGATTCGCCAGGAGAGTGCCTTCACCCCCGACGCCCGCTCCAGCGCCGGTGCCATGGGGTTAATGCAGCTAATGCCACGCACCGCCACACAGTTAACATCTGGCACGGGTATTCGCATCAAAAATCGCATGCAACTGATCGATATCGATACCAATCTAAAACTCGGCATGAAGCATCTAGGCAAAATGATGAAACGCTTCAATAACAATCCGGTTCTCGCTCTCGCCGCCTATAATGCCGGTGAGTCCAGAGTCAAACGCTGGATTCCAGACAATAAACGGGTCGCGGCAGACCTATGGGCCGAAACCATTCCGTTTAAAGAGACGCGCAACTATATTCAAAACATCATGCTCTTTACCCCCATCTACGAACAGCATCTGGGCCGACCACTGACCCCACTGGCACAACGCATGGTACCGATCGGCACCTCACCGTCCGTTATCACACAGAAAACCGATGAAAATTTGCCCGCTCAATCTGCCCCCAACACTGCTGATACCATTAAAATTTATAGCCCCACGCCCATCAAAAATAGCACCACAACCCCGCTAAGCAACGACCAGCAGGTGGAATCGCCTAAAAAAGATGATGCAAATGGCGTTAAAACAATGCAACATCACGACACCATAACCCTTAGTCATTCTAAACGGGAGGGGATCTAGCAACGCAGCCTCTCACGGCAGCGCTGTACCACCCATTATGCACATACCAGCGCCCAATCTTTCTGCACCTGAAATACCCGCCGTGCCAACAGTGGTACCACTCACTCGTCCCACGCGTGTTATTGCCATCAGCAGCGGCAAAGGGGGTGTCGGTAAAACCAGCGTCAGTACCAATCTTGGCATCGCACTCGCTACATTAGGCGCAAAGGTCTGTATCCTGGATGCGGATACCGGCCTCGCCAATATCAATATCCTGCTAAACCTGAGGCCAGAGTTCACCATCGAACACTTGCTAAACGGTGAAAAAAATATCGATGAAATCATCCTCGACGGCCCTAATGGCATCAAGGTCGTACCCGCTGCATCTGGTATCTCAGAATGCGCAGCACTCAACCAGGAACAGCATCAAATATTATCAAAAGCGCTATCACAGCTAGAATCGCGTTTCGACTATCTGCTAATCGATACTGCGGCAGGTATCGGAGAAACCGTATTAGCGTTTCTCGCCTCGGCACAATACTGCGTTCTGGTGATCACACCTGAACCGACCTCACTCACTGATGCCTTTGCGCTCATACGAGTGATGAAACGTAAACAACTCAAACAGCCGATCTACACCATTGTGAATCGCGCCGCTAGCCCACAAAAGGCAAATGAAGTGTTCCGTCGTTTTTCTGCTGCCGCAAAAAAATACCTGCAGATTCGTATTGGTTACATGGGCAGTATTGCGGAAGACCCAATGATTAGCAGTGCTGTTTGCCTGCAAACCCCGCTCATCATTGCACAACCTCAAAGTCCTGCAAGTCAATGCATTCAAGCACTGGCCACGCGCATCGACAACAAACTTGTCGCCAGTAAAAAACCACACCATTTCAGCAAATACTGGCACGATAAGGGCCAGTCCGATAGTGATGCGAGTAATATTTCTATCCCTGGAACCACCGCTGATGCCACTTCCAGTACGGGACTCTCTGGCGACTATCTATCCGTCGCCATCCTCTCCTATTTACAGTATCCCGAAACCAGAGAAGCAGAGGCTAAACAGCTATTGCAGCCACTTATCGATGCGGGGTTTGAGCGCTTTGGTGCGGCTGCATTTAACCTGCCTGCAACAGCAGAGCCGGCGAAGAGAACGGCCTCGGCACCAATACAGACAACAGAAACCACATCAGATATCTCACACCTGCTCTCTGATATTGAAGAACCCGAAGCAAAAAAAATCATTCAACAACTGGTTTCTCGACACCAGCGACTATTTAAAAAATCGCCGCTAAACCTTGAAGGCACACTCCTCGAAACCCTGTGCCAAACAGAAATAAGTGAAACGCAATGTTCTGTCATGCTTGAAACCTTACAGCAATACTATCGTAAGCACTTTGGTGATCATGAGCAGGATGAAAAAGTAAAACTGATCGAAACCTTGACTGAATTCTCACAGCAGATCCAACAACGAGAAAAGCAACTCGATAACGACCTGCAACGGCTCTCAGACATGGTGCAAAAATTCAGCGATACCCATCCATAATCGAATCACACTATTACAATCACTCTTCCGTTGGCGGCGGTGCAACGCTAAAGACTTCATCCAATGAGGTGATCCCCTTGGCCACCTTCTGCAGGCCACTAATCCGCAACGGCCGCATGCCCTCTTTTTGCGCCTGCTGCCGAACCTGTGCAATATCAACCTTTTGATGACGCAACTGCTCCCGCAGGCCACTCGACAACGTCATCATCTCATAGATACCCACACGCCCCGCATACCCTGTTTGGCGGCATTCCAGACAACCATTTGCCACCATGATCTTCTCTGGCATCACACTCTTCCATGGCTGGCTCAACGCCTGCCATAGCTCTTTATCAGGTGCGACTGGCTGTTTACAATGCGGGCATAGCGTCCGTACCAGGCGTTGCGCCACCACCCCGATCACAGAGGCACTGATCATGTACTGCGGCACACCGATCTCGAGCAGACGCGTAATCGCCAGCACAGCATCATTAGTATGCAATGTCGATAACACCAGGTGGCCGGTTAACGCCGCCTGTATCGCTACTTCGGCCGTTTCACGGTCGCGTATCTCACCCACCATAATAATGTCCGGATCCTGCCGTAACAGTGCACGCACACCATCTGCAAAGGCAAGATCAATATTATGCTGCACCTGCATCTGATTAAAGTCAGGCACCACCATCTCAATCGGATCTTCAATGGTGCAGATATTCAACTCAGGCCTGGCGAGGTGCTTCAACGTTGAATAAAGCGTGGTTGTCTTACCGGAGCCGGTCGGCCCTGTCACCAGGATAATACCGTGCGGCTTATCGATCATCCCTTTCCACTGTGCAGATTCTGCCTGACCAAAACCGAGATCAGAAAAATTCTTCACCAAAATATCAGGGTCAAAAATACGCATCACCATCTTCTCACCAAAGGCCGTCGGCATCGTTGAGAGGCGCAGCTCGACCTCTTTACCATTCGGTGCTTTGGTCTTGAGGCGGCCATCTAGCGGACGCCGCTTCTCAGCCAGATCCATACGCCCCAAAATTTTAATGCGACTAACCACTGCCGCCATCACCGTCGCCGGCAGCTGATACACCTGATGTAACATGCCATCGATGCGGAAGCGGATATTACCTTGCTCACGCCGTGGTTCTAAATGGATATCACTCGCGCGCTGGTCAAAGGCGTATTGCAACAGCCAGTCCACAATATTAACCACATGCTGATCATTCGCATCCAGGCTACCCGTCTTGCCCATCTCCAACATCTGTTCAAGATTATTGATCTCACCAGGCACCGTGCCATGCTGATCATCGTTGGCCCCCACCACTGATTTAGAGATAGCGTAAAATTCAACACGAAAACGTTCAATGTCGGCGGGACTGGTAATCTCAAGCCGAATCTCTTTATTCAGGATATGCTCAAGCTCTTTCATCCACGCGACCTGATAGGGTTCCGCCGTTGCGATCACCACATGAGAAACGCCCATTTCAATCGGCAGGAGTTTATTTCGCTCAGCATAACTATAGGAAACAACCGCCGCAATACGCGCGACATCCACCTTTAATGGATCAATACGGCGGTAAGGGATTGAAAGCTTGTCGGCCAGCCACTGGCTCAGAAAGTCCTGGGTTAACACTTGTGGTGGCTGGGTGACGGTGCTCAGCTCATGACTCGCCACAATCGCAAATGGGTGCTGATCGCCCGTATCGCGAAAACGCGCCTTAAGCATCAGCATCTCATGCTGTTCTTTATCAATCAGGCCATCGGCGTGCAGTTGATCACTGATTTCGTCAAGCCTGATACGGCGTGATTCGCCCGTCACACCCACTGTGATATCTCCATTTACATACCCCCAGCCTAAAGATTCGGTTTTGTCGCTTATTCACCATTAAAACCACAATAAAAACAACAAGCCACACCATAGTAACGGCAGCGTTCACCCCAATGCCAGTCCATATAGCAGATATCCCACGATATTCCAGACACCCATTGCACCGCGAGGCATTCGCAGCAACAGAATCACCATCTAGCCCACCGTTAGCCGAGCAACGATAAAGCCAACTCAGCACCGCTTAATGAATGTAAAGAAAAATGAGAACCCTCCGATAAAACGATTATGTGAACTGCAGATTATCGATGATTTCAATCCCATCGTAACGAAAACCGAGCGAAAACCAGCCATACTCGCGCTAGCGCTTTAGCCACAGATACAAGGTGACGAATGGAATTCGCACCTGCAACACCAAAAGGAATTGGCGATGAAAAACCATCAAAAATGTCGCGCCCTGATCAGTACTCAGATCACATCACCATGCCTCATAGGCATCACAGATAGCAACAACGTTATTTCTCAAAAAGCAATACTGGCCATCACGCCATATTACCGCCAGCAGGGAAATGAAAAACCGTGAATGCATCTTCAGAAAATGCTATTCCAACTCGCAGTAAATCACGCGTCTCGCTCGCTCGTAGTTTATTTTTATGGTTTTTACTGCTGTCACTACTGCCAATGACACTAACCGCATGGATGGGGTATCGTCAAGCAAGTAATGGACTTCACGAAACCGTCTCAAAAAAACTTGAGCAAGACGCCCGAGACAGTGCAAGATTTGTCCGTAACTGGTTTAACTACCGCTTTATGGATATCAACAGCCAGGCGGAAAATCAACGTAATGCCGACTTCCTAACATCCTTAAAAAAAGAATATAAAGCCAGCCGTAGCAGCCTCGCTGAGTTTACCAAAAGCGAACGTTGGCGAACACTAGTAAAGGATAACCAAAAAGACCTGGTTAATTTTTCACGCCAGTATGACTACATTCACGACCTGTTTTTAATTGATGTCGACGGCAATATTCTCTTCACTATCAGTAATGAGTCAGGTCTTGGAACAGCGCTAAAAAAACACTCGAAAACAGTCAAACACTTTTTTCAGACCTTGGAACATATACGCCGTCCAATAATGATATTACAGGCTTCATTACCGCACCAATATTAAATACTCAGGGCAAAAAAATTGGATTATTCGTCATTCAAATACAACTTGATCGCATCAGTCAGTTGGTACATAACAACGTCAACAACAAATCCCTGGTCCATTACATGGTCGGTAGCGATGGCAGACTACGCACACCGCTTAACCAGGCTAATAATGGTGATGTATTAAAGCGTCAGGTTAATTCTAAACAGTTCAGACTTTGGGAAAAGGAACATGCTAACAATAACGCCATAAACGATCATGAAATTGCCTTGAACTATATCGGGCCTAATGGACAAGAGGTCATCGGCGTACACCAGACGGTAAGACTGCCGGGAATAAACTGGGTTCTCATCAGTGAAATCAATAGCGATGAAGCACTTGCGCCAGCACATAGACTAAAAAACATTGTGCTTGTGATATTTTTAATCACCAGCATCCTAGTCGCCGGGCTTGCCATATTCCTCGCAAGGCGTATTACCCACCCCATCACCCAACTTGTTGAGGCCAGCAAGGCAGTTGCAGCAGGAAGAACCGGGCAGCCAGTCGAGGTCAAAGCAAACAATGAAATTGGCATTCTTGTCGATGCATTTAATCATATGAACTCAACGAGGTTAGAGCAAGAACTTGTCATGGAGCAAAGCAGCCTTGAAATCCAGGAAGCACTGATTGACCTGGAAGAACAGCGCTTTGCACTCGACCAACACGCGATTGTCGCCATCACCGACGTCGCGGGTACCATTCATTTTGTCAATGACAAATTTACCGAGATCACAGGCTATAGTCGAAAAGAGTTACTCGGACAAAATCATCGCATACTCAATTCGGGTTATCACGAAAAAGATTTTTTTAAAGCAATGTACCGCATCATTTCATCAGGAAAGGTCTGGAATGGAGAAATATGCAATAAATCGAAAAGTGGTCGCCTCTATTGGGTCGATACAACTATTGTTCCTTTTCTTGATGATGATGGAGAACCAGAGAGTTACATTGCAATTCGCACAGATGTCACAGAACGAAAACTGGCTGAGAATGGACTCAAAAAAAATGAACGTAGCCTTGCCCTCGCTCAACAGATGGCTCATATGGGCAGTTGGGAACTCGACATTAAAACGAATGAGTTAACCTGGTCAAACGAAGCGTATCGAATCTTTGGTGTTGACCAAAGTAAAACCAATGCATCATATGAAGTTCTCATGCATGTGATCCACCCAGATGATAGAGAAATGGTAAAAAAGTCCTATGAAAACTCCGTCAAAAACCACGAGTCATATAACATCGAACATCGCCTGCTAATGCGTGATGGTATCATTAAATATGTCAATGAACGCTGCGAAAGTACTTACGACAAACAAGGAAATGCAATTCTATCCAGCGGCACAATATTAGACATCACTGACCGTAAACATGCTGAGTTTGCACTGCTAGAAGCAAAAGAGGTGGCCGAATCTGCCACACAACAAAAATCTGAATTTCTGGCCAATATGAGCCATGAAATACGCACCCCGATGAATGGCATTATCGGAATGTCAGGCCTGTTATTAGAGACCAGGCTCACTTCAAAGCAACGCAGTTACGCCAAGGCAACCATGAGCTCCGCTGATGCCTTGCTGACAATCATCAATGATATCCTCGATTTTTCAAAGATCGAAGCGGGAAAAATGGAGCTTGAAGAGGTTCCTTTTGATCTTCAATCATTAACCGAAGATGTTTCTGAGTTAATGGCATTAAAGTGCCGAGAGAAAAACATCGAAATGCTGCTTCGATACAAGCCCGGTACAAAACAATTTGTCATTGGTGATCCTGGTCGAGTCCGTCAAATTTTATTAAACCTGCTCAGCAACGCAGTTAAATTTACGCAACAAGGAAATATTTTACTCACGGTAGAGTCAGCGTCTGACGACGACGAAAAAAATAATAATATTGCCACATTCAAAATATCAGTAAAAGATTCGGGAATCGGCATTGCACAAGAAAAACTATCACATGTCTTTAATAAATTTGACCAGGAAGATAGCTCTACTACACGGAAATATGGCGGCACGGGGCTTGGGCTTGCAATATGCCAACAGCTCTGTTCTTTGATGCATGGCGACATCAAAGTTGAAAGTCAAAAAGGCAGCGGTTCAACCTTCAGCTTCACTATCAAATTAATGATAAACCCTGAGCCACCCAAGGAGCAGCTCACGATAAAAAACTTCGACCATTTAAAGGGCCTCAAAACACTTATTGTTGATGATTGCGCAACCGCGCGCATGATATTTGAAGAGCAAGTTTCGACATTAGAGATGAGAGAAGTGGTCAGCACTACTTGCGGTGAAATGGCAATTAGTGCGCTTCAACAAGGAATCCGTCATAACGACCCTTTTGATATCGCAATCATCGATTATAAAATGCCTGGTATGGATGGTGAAGAACTTGTCGCTGAAATATCAAAACAAAAATTACTCAACAATGGGACCATCTTGTTTGTCACATCGTTTCCAAAAAAAGATGATCGCAGGAAATTACAGTCACTAGGGCTGGATGGCTATTTAGAGAAACCCACTCATCCATCTGAATTGTCATTAGTACTCTCATTAATTTGGAGTGCAAAACAGTCCGGGAGTGAAATACCGCTGGTCACACGACATACACTCCAGGAATCCATTTCGGGGCCACGTCAAAAACTGGTGCTATCCAATGCTCAAATACTGCTTGCTGAAGACAACCCTATCAACATTAATGTCGCGACAGAAATGCTCGAAGGGTATGGTTGTACCGTCACTCCAGCTGGCAACGGACTAGAGGCCCTGGCTTTAACCAAGTTGCGTGATTTTGATTTAATCTTTATGGATTGTCTGATGCCGGAAATGGATGGTTTTGAAGCGACCGCAGAAATTCGAAAATCACAGGAAAAAGAACCAGAACAGGAATACCCACCTATTATCGCATTCACTGCCAACGCAATGAAGTCTGACCGAGAAAAATGCTTAAATGCTGGAATGGATGACTACATATCAAAACCGGTCAGTCCAGCATCTCTTGAAAAGATTTTGATTAAGTGGCTAGACCACAAAATAGAGATGGTTGATGACAATAGCGATGTAGAGCTAACCCAGCCTGCTAGCAAGCCTCTTGAGTCATCGGAAATACTGGATTTCGAACCCTTCAACCAACTTAGAAAATTATTTGGTGAGCGCTTTCCAGACACCATTGAACAACATACTCAAAATGCACTCGACAACATCAAGCGAGCCGAAAGCGCAATTCTTCAAGGTGATCTGGAATTATTAGAGCACGCGGCACATTCGATTAAAGGTGCCAGTGGGCAGTTTGGTGCTAAACAACTCAGTGAAATCTCACTCAAAATGGAATCCCTTGCCAAAGAAGGTGACCTCGAGCAAGCCAAATCACTCTTCAACGAACTCCAGGTTGCACAACAAGAAGCCACTAAAATCATGCTTCAGCAGATCGAAGAACCCATCGCAGAGACTTAACTAATGCCGTTAACGATCACCAGAAGTGCCTAACCAAATCTTTTTAAACTGATTATCACCCTTATCCCAAAACCATATTGCAATCGCACCATCAAAGCGATTTTGATAGATCGCTACTTGTTTCAATTCAAGTACAGCGGGTTCTTCCGGCCCACATGTCCAATAACCGAGTGCGCAGGCAGTGTTATAACGGCCGGGACGAGCTATTTTTATACGCATTTTCAGCCCTGCCTCTGCATATTCCTCGCCCCATTCAACTCGGTCAAGTATCTGCCACTCATACCCCGTCGCAGTCGACACATATACCACTAAACCTTCCCCCGGATAGTTAACGCTCTTTAACAAAAAAGCATGATCAAGCTTACCATCCTGATTAAAATCACTCTCAATCCTGGCCTGTTTTAATGGCGATTCAGTCGTCATCTCCTTTTCTGTGGGCAGACGCCAATCGACAGGAAGCTCCAGCGCCAATGCTTCACATGAAAATAAGATTAATATAAGGCCAATAATCCGCATAGCTATCTCTTTGATGATATCCGCTGTACTCTGATTGATTTGGCAAAGTACCCGCTTATTATCTACAATCTTATCTGATTTTAAAATCTCCAAAGCTAGAATGAGCTGCTGCAACAGCTTATTGAGACGATCATCCTCGAGTCCGGCGATATCGATCAGCGACATCAACCGAATGAGCACCTTGCGTTGGATAGAATTCAGTCGACCGCTGCATGGCTATCAAAGCGGGTACAGCAGTTTTGCCTGTCATACAAACTAGACTTGCTTTGCTCCCGACCCACAAAGCTTTTAACGCAAAGTTTTTAGTCATTATTCAGCTCATTCCTGAAATCTGAATAGTGACAGTTTTTATAGCGATAAAGCTAATCTTTTTCGAGTTGATTATCAATCAGGGTCTATTGATACTGTTGGCACGCTCACCAACCAACGAGGACAGCACAATGGGTACAAAAGGTATCGTCATCACAACCATTCTCACCACGGCTCTGCTAGTCGCTTATTTCATGCACTTTATGGAGATTGCCCCTGGCAATTAGCGGTTGTTAACAAGGCGTGCTAGCAAGCATCTTCACCTTGAAACCCAAACGCGTGGATAAAAAGCCAAGCCCGTTACCCTGAACATTTTGCAATATTCCACGAAATTTTTGATTCTTACAGGATAATTAATAGCTCAACAACGCCAACAGACAGAGAACCTGGCTAAATTTAAAGTAAACCACCCAAACATCGGATACGTTTAATAATCAGATAATTTACCGTACAGTTATCAGGTTATTGTGTATGGTGCACATACACGCCACGACGGTGTAATTTTCCTTAGGTGTTCACTATGGCCACATTACTTGAAAGAAAAAATCAATCTGTTTCAATCACTGGCTTTACTCGCACTGCCAAACGCTTTTTTGATGCGCTCACCAGCGGAAAGCAAAACCGCTTTGTCGTCATGAAAAACAACACTCCTTCTGCTGTCGTTCTGCCTGTTGAAACCTTTGATGCCGATAAAGCAATCAGTCATGCCAATATGGTTGCCCGATATTCCGATAAAGAGGATTAAATTTAATGGCGTGGGCTGTGGTGAGATTGAGACCATCCACCCTGGGTAGCTGGGTTCACAAGACACTTTTTATGTTGGTAACCTGAAAGGTGTTGGTCGTATTTAC
>QIJH01000075.1 GCA_003232725.1 Chromatiaceae bacterium
CCCAGTGTTTCAAGGTTCCGGAATGAGGACATCTGCGCATCACGAGAGGTCCCAAACACCTCGTAACCTTTACCCAATAATAACTGGGCAAAATAGGCCCCATCCTGGCCTGAGACACCACAAATCAGTGCCTTTTTCATTTCAACTTTTCAACCATTATCTTTCTCAAAGGCATCCACCTTTTGCCACATCACCAGGAGTATTTCGACATCGGCGATAAAACGGTTCAACGCGGCGGCCTTGAGTGCTGGGGCATCTTCGTATTCATGCGCAAGCTGGTTACGGGTTTCACGCAGCTCACGCCAGCGCTCGACACTTTCAAGCGCACCTAAACGTTCCAGGCGCTGCAACTTTTCTGCGAAAGTTGAGCTTTCCGGCAAAGGCTCCTCAGTCCAGTCGAGCAGCGCGGGAAAGAGCCTCATTCCCATATTGTCCTGTAATTTGGAAAAGCGATAGGCAAGCTGATCCAGCAGTCTCCGTTGTTCAGTGGTAATGTGAACTACGGTTTCAGCATCAAAGTGTGCATCACCCAGTTCATCTCTAGCCTCTCGCAGCACCCCGGCGTGCAGCTGGCACTCCCTGAGAGTCGCCTGTAGAACCTCATAATTTTTCACAGATGCACCCCTGTCTCCCTAGCAACCTTGTAAATTGGCAATTCCGGCCCCGGCACCGCTGAACGAATGACGATATCAATCTTCTCTCCTTCAAACTCGGGGGTGGCATGCAGATCGGCTAACACATTCAATTTATCTGCCACAATCTCGTCCGGATCATTGATAGAGGTCTCGATATAGAAGTCATAATCTCCTCCCCGGCGCTGATCGTCAATACGTGACCCAAACACCCAGATCTGAGCGCTTTGCCCAAAATGGCGGGCAACAGCACCTTTTAGACATTGAACCTGTTTAGGTGTGAGACGCATACTTATCGTTACTATAAATTATGGAAAGATGACATCTGCGCATCACGAGAGGTGCCGAACACCTCATAACCTTTCCCCAACAATAACTGAGCAAGATAAGCGCCATCCTGCCCAGAAACACCATAAATTAATGCTCTTGTCGTCATTTAACGACTAGCGCCCATATTCATCATCGAAACGTACAATATCATCCTCACCAAGATAACTCCCTGACTGAACTTCAATAATTTCCAAAGGAACATGGCCAGGATTAACTAGACGATGCTTAACTCCAATAGGAATATAAGTAGACTCATTTTCACTTAATAGAAACTCATCTTCACCACGCGTCACCTTTGCAGTACCACTCACCACAATCCAGTGTTCAGCACGATGATGATGCATTTGCAGTGATAATGAAGCACCAGGTCTAACCGTAATGCGTTTCACCTGGTATCGCTCGCCAAGATCAATTCCCTCGTAATCTCCCCAGGGACGATGAACACGCTTATGTATCTGGTGTTCACTTCTGCCATCTAATTTCAACTGCGCAACAATCTCTTTCACATGCTGCGCATCATCTTTGTTGGCAACCAGTACCGCATCTGCCGTCTCCACAACAATAAGATTATTTAAACCAACGCCAGCAATTAAACGATGACTAGATAACAATAAGGAGTCTTTAACATTATGCGTAATGACATCACCTAAAACAGCATTACCATGTTCATCATGAGGGGCCTCTTCCTGAAGATTTGCCCACCCTCCAACATCTGACCATCCCGCATTCAATGGGATAACCAACAGACGTGAGTCAACATCGATTAATGATTGATCAGACGCTAAGTGCTCCATCACGGCATAATCAATAGAATCACTTGGGCATCTTTCAAACGCAGGTACGCCTACTCGCTGAAAATCCCCATCTGCCATACCATTTTCACTTGCATCCCTACATGCATCATACATATCTTTCCGAAAATAACTGAGCTGCCCCAGCCAGATTGATGGTTTCATCATAAAGATACCGCTATTCCATAGGTAGCTATCATCTTCAAATAGTTGCTGTGCCTTTTCTTCATTCGGTTTCTCAATGAAACTAGAGACAGTACACTCTTCACTCTCTGAGGCATTACTGCGCTTAATGTAACCATAACCAGTGGCTGGAAAAGTAGGAGTCACACCAAAGGTCACCGTATTACCAGCGACCGCCTTCAGCGCACCTTCATAAACAATACGCTGAAAAGCATCAACATCACGAATCACGTGGTCAGCCGGCATCACTAACATCACGCTATCCCCCGAAACAGTCGCTGCGTGTAGTGCAGCAAGCGTTAAGGCTGGGGCTGTATTTCTTCCAATGGGTTCAAGAATCAACCCATTCGTCTCTGTTTGAATCTGGCGCATTTGTTCTGCCACTAAAAAGCGATGCTCTTCATTGCAAACTAGAATAGGCGGTAAGACCTTTACATCATCATGCTGTGCTTCAATGCCTTTTAGACGCATGACCGTGTGCTGCAATAACGTGAACTCGCCACCAAAAGGGGCATGTAACTGCTTAGGAAATAGCTCACGAGACAGCGGCCACAGTCGCGTGCCAGCACCACCAGAGAGAATCACAGGTTGTATATTCATTTCGAGCAGCCTTTACAATCTTCTAACAAAACACCCATCATTCAGTAGGTCTCATTGAACAACGCGCTTTAGCGATAAACTCCAGAAAAAAAGCAGCTAGAATCCCTACGAAAATCCCTATCATAGCGGATAGAAGAATTATTGCCATCGCCCCAATGCCAGAAGGCTTCAGTGACCTCACTGCAACCTCTCCTGCAGTAGTCTGTCGTGACAGTTCAATCGCCGACTTAAGCTCAAATAATCTTGATTGGTAATCAATCATTGCATCCTCAGCACCCATCAACGCATGAGCGTTCAGCGCCTGTGCCTGTAGTAGATCAATGCCGCCCTCTTGTGATGAAATGGCGGTGTCCCCAAGAGCCACCAGCGCATTCTCCAATCGTTTTTCACTCTGCTTAAGCTTGCTGATACGCCCTGTATCAATGCTTATTTGAGATTCTAATAATGAATATTTTTTCTTACGTGGAGTATCGAGCGCCTCAGCTAGAGCTCGCTGATCTTTTATTAAAAGGTCCAATATAGAGTGGTGAAGCCTCCTTATTACCTCTGCATCAGTAGCTAGTCCCAAGCTTGTTAAAACCAGCATTTTACTTCCTCGAGGGTTGTTGGCTTCGACTTCAAATAGCTCCCCATCTTTTTCAGTGCCAAGTACCTGCGGAATATGGCTATGCTTTAATTTTGCCAGAACAGATCCAATAGATTCAACTAACTTTGAATTCACCTGTGCTAGCTCAACAGTTGTAGAGAAGAGGAATTTTATTGGTGTCGAGAGTGCGATGATAACGCCTAGAGTCAGAGATAAACTGAAAATAATGCATACTATTTTCCAACGTTTAACAAGCACCAGCCACAACTCAACAAGACTTATTTCATCATCAGCATTAGATAAAAGCTCACGCCCACCTCGCTCAGCCTCTACACCACTGCCCTTTTCCATCACCCCTTCCTACCATTTTCTTAGCAACACAACCACTGTATGAGATATAAAAAAGCTTCCGACTGCCACATCGGAAGCTAATTGCTAAACTATGATGACTCAGATACAGTAAAGAGCGCTATTCTTCCTCATCAACACCAGCAACAATGCGCCCCCTGTTCTTTTCTAGAATTGTATCACCAATCCCCTTTACGTTTATCAGTTCTTCTATCGATTTAAAGCCACCATTCGCTTCTCTATATTTTATAATTTCTGCCGCTTTTTTCGCACCAACGCCGTGAAGTTCAGCGGCTAAAACCTCAGCATTTGCACTGTTTATATCAATAGTACCTGCTAATGCAAATTGAGAACCCACACATAAAAAAGCTACCAGCAGTAGCTGCCTTAGATAGCGCATATCCACCTCCTTATGATTAACTGAAGACCCTTTAAACAGGGCTATGTCGACACTTCCTGATATCGACCTTACTAGCTAACCTCAGAACAATTCAGCTGTCAAGCAGATAAAATAAAGGAGGAGTGAATATCAGCATTAATTGTCTGTAAGGCAACAAGTGGATCAGTTGCGGCAGTTATTGGACGGCCAATGACGAGATAATTAGAGCCTAAGCTAAGCGCATCGACAGGCGTTGTAACCCTTTTTTGATCATTCACGGCAGTACCTGCTGGTCGGATTCCGGGGGTAACAAAATTAAATGCCTCACCGCACTGCTGATTTAAGACTTCGACCTCTAACGGCGAGCAGACGACACCATTTAATCCTGACAATTCAGCCAATTTAGCAAGTCGAAGAACATTCTCTTTTGCGCAGCCAGCCAGGCCAATCTCATGCAGATCACTCTCACCCATACTTGTCAGAATAGTCACTGCGATTAACAAAGGCTGATGTGGCTTCTGGGCAACCGCTTCGCCTGCAGCCACCATCATTCGACGTCCACCCAACGCATGAACATTAACCATCCATACGCCTAAATCTGCAGCAGCGGCACATGCCCCTGCAACTGTACTTGGGATGTCATGAAACTTTAAATCCAGAAATACATCGAAACCGTCCGCAACCAGGCGTTCAACTAGCGCAGGCCCGCAGTGCGTATAAAGCTCTTTGCCAACTTTTAGACGGCAGTTGTGCGGGTCTAGCCCACTCACCAGCTCTAGTACCTTACCTGAATCCGAAAAATCGAGTGCTACAATCACACATTTCGGATCAACAATTTTTTTTTCTTTTTCACTCACCACATCAAACCTCCATCCATAATTCCAATCCTAAACTTCAGGCAATAAAAAGCCCCATCGCTAAATGAGGCTATCTAATTAATGCATCGACGTATTATCTCTAAACATTCCCCTTTAAAAGCTTCAGGGTCAACACACCAGGCAATATTATGAACGACGTAACTTTGAAACTTGCAATTTAAGAGACAGCAACTTGCCCATCGTGGCAGAAACACCAATCAACGCACCAATAACCAGCGTGCCCACTAGAATCACCGGCAGTGCAATATCCGCAGTTCCAAAATAGTAGTTCACCTGAACTGGGTCTGCATTTAATAGTGTAAAGCTTGCGCCTAACACCAAAATTGCCAAGGTAAAAATAAATAAAAATATTTTCATCATCTCATCACACCCCTTTCTATGTGAAGCTTTGCCGCTCTATCAATTTTCTGGAACAGAGTTTCAAACCAAGTAAATCAAGATTACTCCTGAATCGTTGTCGTTCCAATACTCTCGTTCACTCGCTCTCGCAATTCCTTACCAGGTTTAAAATGCGGCACATGCTTCCCTGAAAGCGGCACCGGCTCACCCGTCTTTGGATTTCGTCCCATTCTTGGTGGACGAAAATGCAATGAAAAGCTGCCAAAACCACGAATTTCGATCCGCTCACCACTTGCAAGTGACTGCGCCATCTGTTCAATCATGGTCTTCACCGCATATTCAATATCCTTATATGATAAATGCTTTTGCTTCTGCGCGATAATTTCAATTAATTCAGACTTGGTCATTTATTCCGCCCCAAAACAGATAAAGCGCCACACGACTGCATACTATATGTATGTATGATCATCGCCTGTTACACAGCAATTTGCAATAACAAGCGATAACCAAACATGAATTAATTACGAGTTGCCTTCCAGCTTCTCTTTCAACAGATCACCTAATGAAGTCGAGCCCGTTGAACTAGCAGACTGGCCGTAATCTTTCACAGCCGCCGCTTCTTCATATGCATCTTTCGCTTTAATAGAGAGCATAATGGTGCGATTTTTACGATCAACACCCATAAAGCGTGCTTCAATTTCATCACCAACGGTCATAACAGTACGTGCATCTTCAACTCGATCACGCGACATTTCTGATGAACGCAAGTGCCCTTCAACACTCTCAGCCAGCGTGATAATAGCGCCTTTAGCATCCACTTCACTCACGACACCCTTAACGATCTCGCCTTTAGGTAGTTCGAGAATGGGTCACGTTCAAGCTGCTTAACACCCAGCGAAATACGCTCACGCTCTGGGTCAATCGCCAAAATAACGGTATCGATCTCATCACCCTTCTTATAACCATGAACAGCTTCTTCACCCGCTTCGTTCCAGGAAAGATCAGAAAGATGCAACAGACCATCGATGCTGCCGGTCAGCCCAACGAATACACCAAAGTCAGTAATAGACTTAATCGTTCCTGTCAGCTTGTCGCCCTTATTATGGGTAGAGGCAAACTCTTCCCAGGGATTAGAGAAACATTGCTTCATACCTAACGAGATACGACGACGCTCTTCGTCAATATCAAGCACCTTAACTTCAACCTCATCACCTAGATGAACAACCTTAGACGGGTGAATGTTCTTATTGGTCCAATCCATTTCAGAAACGTGAACCAGACCTTCAACACCATCTTCGATCTCAACAAAACAACCGTAGTCGGCGATGTTAGTGACCTTACCAAAAACCTGGTGGCCTACTGGGTAACGACGAGTCAGGTTACCCCATGGATCTTCGCCCATCTGTTTCAGGCCAAGCGATACGCGGTTACGTTCTTTATCAAACTTAAGCACCTTAACGTCAATCTCATCACCAATGTTAACGATCTCTGAAGGCTGTTTAACGCGCTTCCACGCCATATCGGTAATATGCAGCAGGCCATCAATACCACCCAGATCGATGAATGCGCCGTAGTCAGTAAGGTTTTTAACCACGCCCTTAATGACTTGGCCTTCCTGAAGATTAGCCAGCAACTCTTCACGCTCTGCACTGCTCTCTTTCTCAACCACTGCACGGCGAGAAACAACCACGTTGTTGCGCTTACGATCAAGCTTAACAACTTTAAATTCCAGATCCTTGCCTTCAAGGTATGAGGTGTCGCGTACTGGGCGAACATCAACTAGAGAACCTGGCAGAAATGCGCGTACTGCGCCAATTTCAACCGTGAAACCACCTTTAACTTTACCAGTGATGATACCGGTCACAATGGCGTTGCTTTCAAGGGCGCCTTCAAGTTCATCCCAAAGTTTCGCACGCTTCGCTTTTTCACGAGAAAGTCTTGTTTCGCCAAAACCATCTTCGATGGCATCAAGGGCAACATCAACCTCATCGCCAACCGCGACTTCGGGCTCGCCTTTTTCATTCAGGAACTGCTCAAGGGGAATGACACCTTCAGATTTAAGTCCTGCATTGACTACCACAACATCTGACCCAACCGACATGACGATACCTGTCACGATGGCGCCTGGACGCATTAATTTTTCTACCTGACTCTCTTCAAAGAGTTGCGCGAAACTTTCACTCATTATTAAAAAACCTTTGATTCACTTGAGACGCCAAACAAAAATAACGTTTGCAGTGAACCCGCTTGTTGAAACCGTTATAACGGTTATAAATTAGTTAAAAATCGCTCTAAAATTGCAGTTCGGCAACTGCCGAAATTAAAGAACGTCCAATACAAATAAAGCCCTCACTTCAAACGAGTTTGGACCACGCTTCTAAAATACCTGTGACGACTTCATCGATCCCCTGCGTTGTTGAATCGATCAATATCGCACCATCCGCTGGCACTAAGGGTGCCACACAGCGATTTCTATCTCGCGCGTCACGAACCTGAATCTCTTCCAGAAGGGCCGCAAGATTAGCACTCATCCCCTTTTCTTTCAACTGTTTATAGCGCCTTTGGGCTCGTTCTTCGGCACTCGCATCAAGGAAAATTTTGAGCTTAGCGTGCGGAAAAACAACGCTTCCCATATCCCGCCCATCAGCCACCAAGCCTGGCGAGCAGCTGAAATCCCGCTGCCGCTGCAGTAACGCCTCACGCACAGCAGGCAACGCCGCCACTTTTGAAGCGGCATTACCGCACTGCTCACTGCGTATTTCATCGCCTACCAGCGCACCATCAAGTAAGATCTGCGGCTCACCAAAACTAGAATTAATCTTAAATTTAACATCTAAACTATTGGCTAATAAAGATATTTCACCTTCTTCCGAAAGGGCGAACTGACGATTTAATGCTGCCAGCGCCACCAGACGATACAATGCGCCACTATCAAGAAAATGCCACCCAAGCTGGCTTGCAATGAGTCGGCTAACCGTCCCCTTTCCTGAGCCACTAGGGCCATCAATGGTAATAACGGGTATCACAACTGACTCATCGATTCGTTCATTCATGCGCAATTTTACTCGCCATTTTCGCTGGTGATCTGCAGCCCGGCACCGCGGGCAAGCGCCACAAACCCAGGGAAAGAGGTATTCACATTGGCGCAATCAGCAATTTTAACCTCACCTGTCGCGCGCATAGCCGCCATCGCAAACGACATGGCAATGCGGTGATCACCACCACTATCAACACAGCCACCGCCAATTTCGCCGCCATTGATCACCATACCATCCGCCGTTGGGCTCACATCTACGCCGAGTGCCTTCAGTCCATCGGCCATCACCTCGATCCGATCCGTCTCTTTAACCCGCAACTCCTCAGCACCGCTCAATACCGTTTGCCCCTCAGCACAGGCAGCCGCAACAAATAGCGCAGGAAATTCATCAATGGCAAGCGGCACCTGCTCCTCTGGAATTTGAATACCGCGCAGCTGACTGGAACGTACACGAATATCGGCAACCGGCTCACCACCCACCACGCGCTCATTCTGCAGCTCAATATCACCACCCATTTGGCGCAAAATATTGACCACACCAATACGGGTGGGATTGATACCGACATGCAGCAAAGTCACATCAGAATCCGGTGCAATAACCGCGCCCACCATAAAAAAGGCTGCCGATGAGATATCGGCAGGCACATCGATCCGCGTTGCCTGCAATTCACCTCCGCCAGAAAGACAGGCTGTGCGACCATCGACCCGTACCTCATAACCAAAGCCCTGCAACATCCGCTCAGTATGATCTCTCGTCGGCGCTGGTTCAATAACGCAAGTCTCACCTTCGGCATAGAGCCCGGCCAACAGCAGCGATGACTTTACCTGCGCACTCGCCATCGGCATTTTATAATGGATTCCCTTCAACGGCTGACCGCCCTTCACTTTTAACGGCGGCGTTCCGGCATCACTCCCCTCAACCACAGCCCCCATCGTACCAAGCGGCACAGAGATGCGCGTCATCGGTCGAGAATTTAGCGAGTCATCCCCTGACATCGCCACATCAAATGCCTGACCCGATAACAGGCCTGACAGCAAGCGCATTGAAGTACCGGAGTTTCCCAGATCTAAAACACCTTGCGGTGCCCTAAGGCCATGCAGACCAACACCATGTACGATAACATGACCATCCGTCGGCCCTTCAATCTTAACCCCCATCGCACGAAACGCATTCAATGTCGCGAGGCTATCGTCCCCTTCAAGGAAACCGCTAATCTCAGTCACACCATTCGCTAGCGAACCTAACATAATCGAACGATGCGAAATGGATTTATCACCCGCGACACGAATCTCACCCTTTAGATGACCTCCTGGCGAGACTTTAAACAGTAAATTTGAACCTGACATATCTGAATTTTCCGGGCAGCAATATTAAAAATAAAACGGGAGCAAATTACTCAACTGCAAATACGATCACGCGTTGTTTTGGCTCGCGAAAAAACATTGACCACTGCTTCGCCATCATTATCGCGTACTGCCTCTTCGAGCTGCTTGAGGTCATTATTGAAATGCTGCAAGATCTCCAATAACGCATCGCGATTTTCCATACAGATATCACGCCACATCACCGGATCACTAGAGGCAATACGGGTAAAGTCCCGAAAACCACCCGCCGCGTAATCAAAAACCTCTTTACGCTCATCAAGGCTGGCGAGCGTATTAACCAGCGAAAATGCCAGTAGATGTGGCAGGTGGCTGGTCGCTGCTAACACCTCATCGTGGTGCAGTACCGCCATCTCAGTGACATTGGCACCCGCAGCCTCCCACATCGCGCGTATGCGTGCGCACTTGTCTGAATCGGTCTCTTCAATCGGCGTCAGAATCACACTGCGATGATCAAACAATTCAGCAAACGATGCCTCGACGCCACTCTGCTCTGTACCTGCAATCGGGTGCCCCGGCACAAAGTCAGATAAATGCTCGCCCAGAAGAGAACGTGCCTCTTCCACCACGCAACCCTTGGCACTGCCAACATCGGTAATCACAACATCCATAGCGAGCCCGGCAACCATCTCCGCCAGTACCGTCACCATCGCACGCAGCGGCACTGCCAGCACCACCACGTCGGCACCGCTAACGGCGGTGGCAGAATCAATCTCGTAGCGATCGATCACGCCTAACTCAACAGCCTTTTGCAGATGCACCTCATCACGACCGCAGCCAACTATTTCATCACATACACCCGCACGGCGTAACGCACGCGCCAGCGAGCCCCCAATCAGACCCACGCCGATAATCGTGAGTCGTTTACTGGAGAAAGAGTGAGTCGTCATACGCTGAAATAAGTGCCTAAATATCTCGTCCAAGCACTTTAGCAATACCACCCAACTCAACCATCAGCGCGGCCAGTTCAGGTGCACTCAACGCCTGATCGGCATCACACCATGCATCTTGCGGACAAGGGTGCATTTCAACCAGCAGTGCATCTGCACCCGCGGCTACTGCGGCGCGTGATAACTCAGGCACCATCCATGCTTTACCGCCGGCATGACTCGGATCAACAATCACCGGTAGATGCGTTTCACGTTTCAGTACTGGAATTGCAGTGACATCAAGCATATTACGGTACGCAGTTTCAAATGAACGAACACCACGTTCACTTCAGCAGACATCAGCCATTCAGAGATCGTGGCACACATTCCGCGCTTCAGAATCACTGGCACCTGCGTTCTACCGACCTCTTTCAATAGATCAAAGTTCTGCATGTTACGGGTGCCAATCTGAATCACATCAATCTTGTTTTCAAGAAAGGTATCGAGCATGCGCACATCCATCAGCTCAGTAACAATCGGTAGATTGTGTACACTCGCCGCGTCACGGAACATGCTCAGGCCATCTTCACCCACTCCCTGAAAAGAGTAAGGACTGGTACGTGGCTTAAATGCACCGCCGCGCATTAAGCGACAACCTGCTGCGGCAACGCCTTCAGCCGCTGCTGCCATCTGCGATGGTGTCTCAACAGAACAGGGGCCCGCAATCACCTGCACGGTATTGCCACCAATGGGTATACCCGCCACATCAACAATGGTGCTTGCTTCGTGTGATTCACGCGCGACGATTTTATACGGCTTCATCACCCGCACCACTTTCTCAACGCCATGCAGCGCTTCCAGTGCTTCCTGATCCACCGCCTGCTCGTCGCCAATCGCGCCGATCACAATCCGCTGAATGCCGCGTGATACGTTTGAGCTTAACCCCATCTCGGCTAGCTTCTCTTCTACTGCGTTTACTTGCTCATCCGCAGCTTTGGTGTTCATGATAATGATCATGTTACGTTTCCTGGTTCTAAAATAATCTTAAATTTTCAGTCGCTATTCAACTCATCTGAACAGCCACAAGTTCATTGGTTACGCACTACAGCACCGCATCGGGATACGAACCGAGCACCTTAACCATATAACCCTCATTTTGCAGCCGCTGTAGTGATTGTTCAACGACAGGCTGTTGCACATGTCCTTCGATATCGATAAAAAAGACATAGTCCCACATGCCACGTCGTGATGGTCGAGACTCGATACGCGTCATCGAAATATCACTATCGGCAAATATTTTTAACAATTTATGTAACGCACCCGGATTATTAACGGTCGAGACCAACAGCGAGGTCTTATCCTGCCCACTCGGCTGTGCCTGATTATTGCCAACCACCAAAAAGCGCGTGGTGTTATCCGGCTCATCTTCAATATTGCTTGCCAGTATCTCAAGCGCGTAGATCTCCGCCGCCTTCTCGCCCGCAATGGCCGCAGTGCTCTCATCTTCAGCCGCACATCTCGCCGCCTCGGCATTACTACTGACCACCGTACAATCTACACCCGGCAAGTTCGCATCCAGCCAACCACGACACTGCGCATGCGCCTGATGGTGTACATAAAGTTTTTTAATCGACGTCAGTTCTTTCGATTTGCTCATCAAATTGTGATGAATACGCAGCTCAACCTCGCCATAAATATTGAGCGGCGAGTTCATAAACATATCAAGCGTGTGGTTGACAATCCCTTCAGTTGAGTTCTCCACTGGCACCACACCGTAGTGCGCACTGCCTGACTCAACCTCGCGAAAGATATCATCGATGGCTGCCATCGGAACCGTGGTAACTGCAGTGCCAAAATGCTTGGTTGCCGCCGCCTGGGTAAAGGTGCCAGCTGGCCCCAGAAAGGCAATCTTCATCGGATACTGCAGCGCTAGACAGGACGACATAATCTCACGAAAATGACGCGCCATGGTTTCATCACTGAGCGGCCCTTCATTGCGCGCCATCACCGCACGCAACACCTGCGCCTCACGCTCAGGACGATAATAGACCGCATCAGGGCCATTGCCCTTCTGGCGTGCCACTTCCTCAGCACATTTAGCGCGCTCGCTAATCAGCGCCTGAATTTTTTCATCAATCTCATCAATGCGCACCCGCACTGTCTGTAGACCACTACTATCTTTCATCTTATTCAATCCAACCCATCACAGAATTCAAAGTGTTCGAACACACACCACACCATCAATTGCTGTGATTTTCTCAATCACATCCGCCGCAATATCACCTTCGACATCCGCCAGCGTATAGGCAATATCGCCGCGGGACTTATTCAGCAAATCAATAATATTGAGATTAGCCTCGGCCATTGCGGTTGAAATCTGTCCCACCATATTCGGCACGTTTGAATTAACGATCGCGATACGCGAACCATTAGTCGTACGCGGCATCACCGCCTCAGGAAAATTCACCGAATTAACGATATTGCCATGTTCAAGGTAGTCTCGAATCTGATCCACTACCATCACCGCACAGTTATCTTCCGCTTCACCAGTCGACGCGCCGATATGCGGCAAGGTAATCACCCGCTCATGGCGTTTCAAGGTATTACTGGCGTAATCGCAAACATATGAGTAAAGCTTACCTGCCTCAATCGCATCACACACCGCCACGTCATCAACAATACCATCACGCGAGAAGTTCAACACGACCGCACCATCTTTCATCAGTTTAATGCGTTCAGCATTGATCATATGCGTGGTCGCTTCAACCAATGGTACGTGAAATGAAACATAATCAACCTGCGACAAAAGCTCTTCAATACTATGCGCCTGTGTTGCCTCAGCCGACAGACGCCATGCGCTGCGCACCGTGATGCTTGGATCGTAGCCAATCACATTCATACCGAGCTTCAGTGCAGCATTGGTCACCTGCACACCGATCGCGCCCAGCCCCACCACGCCAAGGGTACGCCCCGGCAATTCAACACCGACATAGTTCTTTTTGCCCGCTTCTACCTGTTTGTGGATGCTGGCATCATCACCCTCAAGGTTACGTGCGTAATCCCACGCCTGGCAAATATTACGGCTCGCCAACAACATCCCCGCCAGCACCAGCTCTTTTACCGCATTGGCATTCGCACCCGGTGAATTAAATACCGCCACACCACGTTCAGTCATTGCTTCAACCGGGATATTATTCACCCCGGCACCGGCACGCCCAATCGCTTTGAGCGAAGCCGACAGTTCCATGCCGTGCATTTTAGTGGAACGCACTAAAATCGCATCGGGTGCCGCCACCTCATCACCCACCGTATATTGTCCCAACGGCAAACGTTTCAGACCAAGGTCAGAGATATTATTCAGCGTCTGGACTTTATACATGGCAGCGACCTATCCGTTCCGTTTTTCGAAATCAGCCATAAAACTGATCAGCGCATCGACACCTGCTTCCGGCATCGCATTATAGATGCTGGCACGCATCCCGCCCACAGAGCGATGGCCCTTCAACGTCACCAGTCCAGCCTCTTTTGCACCACTCAGAAATGCGGCATCCAGTGCAGCGTCGGCCAGGGTAAACGGAATGTTCATCCATGAACGGCAATTGAGATCAATTGGGTTGGCGTAAAAACCAGAGTCATCAATCGCTGCGTACAGCTTTTTCGCTTTACGCGCATTGATCTCAGCCATCGCCGACAGCCCGCCATTTTTCTTCAACCACGCAAACACCAGCCCCGCCAGATACCAACCGTAGGTGGGTGGCGTGTTGTACATTGAATCATTGTCCGCCATGATTTTGTAATCACACATCGCGGGCATGCCCGGCACGGTTTTACCCATCAAATCTTCACGTATAATCACAACCGTCAACCCGGCAGGGCCAATGTTCTTCTGCGCACCGGCGTAGATCACACCAAATTTCGAGACATCAATCTGGCGCGACAGAATAGTCGATGACATGTCTGCTACTAATGGCACATCGCCGGTCTCTGGTATCCAGTGAAATTCCAGCCCACCTATCGTTTCATTGGGCGTGTAATGCACATAGGCGGCATCGCTATTCAGATTCCATTCTAATTGCAGCGGCAGCACACTAAAGTTACTCGCCTCGGCACTCGCCGCCACATTCACATCACAAAGACGCTTCCCCTCAGCAATCGCTTTTTTCGACCATTGCCCGCTGTAGATGTAATCTGCACCCTTTTTACCGCGCAGCAAATTAATGGGGATATTGGCAAACTGCGCACTCGCACCACCTTGCAGAAACAGCACTTTATAATTATCAGGGATCGCCATTAGCTCACGCAGATCGGCCTCAGCTTGCGCCGCAATCGATATAAAATCTTTACCGCGGTGACTCATCTCCATCACTGACATACCGATACCCTGCCAGTCAGTTATCTCTTCCTGCGCCTGCTTCAGTACCGCCTCAGGCAGACAGGCGGGTCCCGCACTAAAATTATAAATAGGTGACATTTACGCTCTCTTAAAAATAGTATCTTATGAAATCAATTAGTTGCCAGAGGCTTCTAATCTTCAGCTGGAGCCTTTGGTGTATTATCTGCTGGCACACTATCAGCTGGTGATTCTGGCGCATCATCAACAGCACCGTCTGCCTCACCTTCAACCTCATCTGCTGAAAGGTTTGCGATACGGTCCAACCCGACCAGGAGCTCATCATCACTCAAACGGATTAGACGCACACCCTGAGTATTACGCCCCTGAATCGAAACCTCATTGACTCGGGTTCTGACCAGCGTGCCGCCGTTGGTGATCAACATCAGCTCATCATCATCGTGAACCAGGTCTGCACCGACCACGTTACCGTTACGCGACGAGGTCTGAATCGAGATCACACCCTGGCCACCTCGACCATGCAGCGGGTAATCGCTAATCGCGGTACGCTTGCCGTACCCTTTCTCGGTCACGGTCAATACATCACCGTCATCCACCACAATGAGTGAGATTGCAGTCTGATCTGGCCCCAGTTTAACGCCGCGCACACCGCGTGCAGTACGGCCCATCGGGCGCACCGCCTCTTCATTAAAGCGGATCGCCTTACCGGCACTGGTCATCAGCATCACATCTTTTGAACCATCCGTGATGTCGACCCCGATCAAGCGGTCATCATCACGCAGCTCTAGCGCAATAATCCCGTTTGAACGTGGACGCGAGAAATCCGCCAGTGGCGTTTTTTTAACCACGCCACTACTAGTCGCCATCAAGATGTATTTATCAGCATCGTACTCACGCACCGACAGTACTGCATTGATACGCTCACCCTCTTCCAGCGGCAGCAGATTAATAATCGGCTTGCCACGCGAGGTACGACTCGCCTGCGGCAACTCATATACTTTTTTCCAGTAGACCTTACCGCGGCTAGAAAAGCACAGAATGGTATCATGGGTATTGGTCACAACCAATTTATCGATGAAATCTTCATCCTTCATATTCGTCGCCGACTTACCTCGGCCACCACGCTTCTGCGCCTGATAAGTATCAAGCGACTGCGCCTTCACGTAACCTTCGTGAGAGAGCGTTACCACCACATCTTCTTCAGTAATTAGATCTTCCAGCGAGAGATCGTGAGAAGAGGCCTGGATCTCAGTACGACGCTCATCACCATACTGGTCACGGATCGCAGTCAACTCTTCACGGATCACCTCCATGAGGCGATCCGGGTTGGTTATAATCTCAAGCAGTTCCGCAATAACATCAAGTATCTCTTTGTATTCTTTAAGGATTTTATCCTGCTCAAGCCCTGTTAGGCGATGCAGGCGCAGATCAAGAATTGCCTGCGCCTGAGTCGGTGACAGACAGTAACCCGCATCACCCAGACCATACTCAACAGCCAGCTCTTCAGGACGTGCACTCGCATCGGCACGATCCAACATGTCGCTGACCGCACCCGCACGCCACGCCTTAGCGATCAACTGAAGCTTCGCCTCAGCTGGGTTTTGCGCCGCCTTAATCAGTGCAATGATTTCATCGATATTAGAGAGCGCGACCGCAAGCCCTTCGAGGATATGGGCGCGATCACGCGCTTTACGCAGCTCAAATACGGTACGGCGTGTCACCACCTCACGGCGATGGCGCACAAACGCCTCCAGAATCTGTTTCAGGTTAAGCAGCTTCGGCTGACCGTCTATCAGCGCCACCATGTTGATGCCAAAGACATTCTGCATCTGGGTGTGTTTGTAAAGGTTATTCAGCACCACTTCAGTCACTTCGCCGCGCTTTAGCTCGACCACCATGCGCATACCATCTTTATCAGATTCGTCACGTAACTCACTGATACCTTCGAGTTTTTTCTCTCGAACCAGCTGTGCAATCTTCTCTAATAGATTCGCTTTATTAACCTGATACGGCAACTCAGTCACGACGATGCGTTCACGATCATTATGCTTACCGTAAGGCTCAAAATGGGTTCGCGCACGAATATGGATACGCCCACGACCGGTATAATAGGCCTCCTGAATGCCGCGTACACCATTAATAATGGCTGCTGTTGGGAAATCAGGCCCCGGTATAAAATCAAGCAGGCGCGCAATGCCAATCTCAGGATCATCGATCACTGCCAGACAGGCGTTGATCACTTCGGTCAAATTATGTGGCGGAATATTGGTCGCCAGGCCCACCGCAATACCCGCCGAACCGTTCACCAACAGGCACGGGATACGCGCCGGAAAGACGACCGGTTCTTTCTCTGACTCATCATAATTGGGGATGAAATCAACCGTCTCTTTTTCAAGATCGGCAATCATCTCGTGCGCAATCTTAGACATACGTACTTCGGTGTAACGCATCGCCGCCGGTGAATCACCATCAACGGAACCGAAGTTCCCCTGACCATCGACCAACATGTAACGTAGTGAAAATGGCTGCGCCATACGAACAATGGTGTCGTAAACGGCTGAATCACCATGAGGATGGTATTTACCAATCACATCACCGACAACACGCGCCGACTTCTTATAAGGCTTATTCCAGTCATTACCGAGGGCATGCATCGCATATAACACGCGGCGATGAACCGGCTTCAGCCCATCTCGTACATCCGGTAAAGCACGCCCTACGATGACGCTCATCGCGTATTCCATATAGGAGCGCTTCATCTCCTCTTCAATATTGGTGGAGATTATCTCTTTAGCGATTTCGCTCATTGGGGAATTAATCTGTCCTGTCTAAATGGCGCATTAAACGTCTGATGTCTCCAGCATCTATGTTTTCGATAACCAGCGATCACCAATTTTTTACACTGCTCTGATGGGTATCCCCCACCTCATAGCAATCAATATGCAGACTCTTGTAGCAAGCGGAAAATAGTACCATAAACCACACTACACCACACCCTATATATAGCGTAATAGCGCCAAGGCAATCGCAATACACCTAGTCTGACGACATGTTGTTTAGACTAGCATGTCACCTGCCCTGCAGCTGTAGAACCAGTCTTATCCAATATGAAATGAGTCTGAAACCAAGCAAAATTCGTGCTTGATCGCAAAACAATGATCATCACAAGGCTAGAAGAGCTAAAACCACAAGCCAATTACAAGAATTCCTTTCAAACACTCAATTTGTCGTTTTTTCAAGTATCAGTGAGAAAAATATTCGCCTGACTAGGCAATATTGGGTACATGAATTTGTACGATGGTACAACGGAGAGCACCGCCATAGTTCGATCCAATATGTTACTGACGAGCGACACAATAGGCAAGACCGTGAGATATTGGAGAAAAGGAAGATGGTTTATGAGTTAGCTAAAGAAGAAAAACCGACAGCGGTGGTCAGGCAACATCAGAGACTGGAGTCCGGTGACTGAAATCTGGTTGAATTCCCCGAAAGAGGTGCCTACTGAAGAGTAGAAATTGTTTAAGGCTGCATGAGAAAAATCGGACAACTTTGTTGACAAACACCGTGTAGAAAAAAGAAGACTAAAGTTCAAAGAACATACACCGATATGAATAAAGAGAAATGTTTAACAACGCAATTTTATATAGTTAGTTGTTCTTAACTATACATTTATATTTAACACTGAAAACCTTACAACTGGGGAGTTATTTTTATGGCGTCCGAACAAGAACTAGTGAAGCATCTTACAGACATGGCCAATGATATTGGAGGTTTTATTGCAGCGTCGGTGGTGGATTTAGACTCCGGTACGCACAGTATGCGCCCCGATTTCGATCTTAACGTCGCTAGCGCCCACAATAGCGAAATGGTTAAACAAAAACTCAAAATTATGCAGGCGCTCAAACTGAATACAAACCTCGAGGATATGCTGTTAACATTGGGCGATCAAATCCACCTGATCAAATTGCTCAGTGATAAATCATTTTTATACGTCGCAGCTGATCGTGCAAATTCTAACCTAGCAATTGTACGCTCAGCGGTGGAAAATCACGCTTCATCGATAAAACTCTAGAGTCTGTTAACAACTCACATCCTAAAGCGAGAAACAACAAGACATAGCAATGATAGACTGGAATGAAGGGGGGGGAGATCCCATCAAAGCCCACAAATATTACGCTCACTGTCCCAGTAAGGCATCTCACCACCCAGGCGCTCCACCACAAAGTCGATAAACACTCGCACTTTAGCGGGTAGGTGCTGGCGCTTGGGAAACAACGCATAGAGCGCCTTTACTGGCATCTGATAATCCACCAGCACCTCAACCAGACGCCCCGCCCTAATATCGTCGCCCACCACAAATGAAGGGATACGACTGATCCCTACCCCCTGCAACACCGCTTCACGTAGCGCCTCACTATTATTGGCCTGATAGCTCCCACTCACCTGCACCGACTCCGTTTTTCCAGCTGCCGAAAAAGGCCATTCGCTCACTGAATAAGTAAATAACAGGCAGTCATGCCCGACCAAATCCGCGGGTGTTTTTGGCATCTCATGCTGCACCACATATTCAGGTGAGGCGCACAACACCAGCCGCAATGGCGCGAGTTTACGCGCAATCAAGGTAGAATCCGGCAGGTCTCCACCACGAATCGCGCAGTCAAAACCGCTCTCCACCAGATCCATCACTCGATCATCCATCACCATATCAACCTGTATATTGGGATAACGTTTAAGAAACTGTGGAATGAGCGGTGCAATATGCAACCGCCCAAACGACATCGGCGTATTGACCCGCAAACGCCCCTGTGGCGTTTGCTGCAGTTGCGTCACCGCATCCTCTGCCTCACTGGCATAGGTCAACGCCTTCACCGCATTGGCATAGTAATACTCCCCCGCTTCTGTGAGACTCAATTTGCGCGTAGTACGATAGAGCAGACGAACACCCAGTTTATCCTCCAGATGAGTGATGCGCTTACTCACTGCAGACTTTGACACCCCCAGCTTACGTGCCGCTGGCGAAAAACCACCGCACTCTACCACCGCCACAAACACCGGAATCGCACTAAATCCATCCATAACCACACCAATTGTTGATAATTTCTCAACAGTCATTATCCATTTAGCTGGATTATCAGTCAACTGGAAACACGATAAACTCCATTTCATTGCAAGATTATCCGCAGAGGAAGTCACATGAAGATCAATAAAATCGACCATATCGGGATTCGCGTCACCAATCTTACCCGCACTCAAGCCTTTTACGCACTGCTTGGTTTTACACCAATCAGGGAAGACATGAACGAACGCGTGGTCGCCGTCAGCCACCCCTGCGGCATCACGCTTAACTTTCTCGATAGCGCCGACAACACCTACGGCATTAAAAACGTATTGATGGATATTGCGGAAAAACACACCGGCTACACCCACTGCGCCTTTCACGTTGACACCATTGAAGAAGCACTGAAGTTCACCAAAGAAAATAACATCCCAATCAGCGAAGGCCCCGTAACCTTTGACAACGGTAAGACCTCACTGTTTATACGCGACCCCGATTACAACGTGATCGAATTTACCCAGAACCCCAGTATCTAAACCACTATCCATAGAGGACGCATGATGGACACCATTGAAGCGATACAATCACGCCGTTCGGTTAAATATTTTGATCCCAACCACCGCATCAGCGACCAAAAGCGCGATGAAATCCTCTCGCTCACTATGCTCTCCCCCTCCGCTTTTAACATTCAGCACTGGCGTTTTGTGGTAGCGAATGACGCTGCATTGCGCGAGCAACTCAAAGCAGCCGCACACGGACAGGAACAGGTCAGCGACGCATCGATGCTAGTGATTCTTTGCGCTGACCTGATGGCATGGCAAAAACAACCGGCACGCTACTGGGCAAACGCGCCGCATGAGGTTTTGTCGTTTATGCTACCCGCAATCGATAACTTCTATCGCGATAAAAAACAGGTGCAACGAGATGAAGCGATGCGCTCCTGCGGTATTGCTGCACAGACCCTGATGCTGAGCGCAAAGACATTCGGTTACGACTCAAGCCCGATGGTCGGCTTTGACTTTAAACAAGTCGCACAGCTGATTCAACTGCCCGACGATCACATCATCACCATGTTTGTCGCAATCGGAAAAGGGATTCAACCTGCGCGCCCACGGGCAGGACAACTGGCACTCAACGAAGTCGTCATCAAAAATAGATTCGAGCCATCACCGCATTGAACAACATCAAACATCACCTGCTGGTACTACTTGCGACGATCCTCGTCGCTGGCTCTTTCTGGGCATCTGAAAAGCTTGCCGGGATAATCAACCCCATCTCATTAACACTGCTGCGCTTCATCGGCGCATCATTAATCCTGCTGCCATGGGTACTCTCAAAAACAAAATGGCGTGAAAAGATATTATCCACCCTGCCTCGCGCAACCGTCATCAGTCTATTTTACGCGCTATTTTTCATTGGTTTTTTTGAAGCGCTTAATACCACCAACGCCACCAATACCGCGACCATTTTTACCCTGGTGCCATTCATCACCGGGCTGTTATCGATTATCGCCTTTCGAGAAAAACTCACAGGCAAACAACTCCTGGTCTATGCGGTAGGCGCAATCGGCACCATCTGGGTAATTTTTGGCGGGCAGTTAACGCTGCTGATGTCATTTACACTCAACAAAGGTGACCTGATTTTTATGGGGACGATACTTTTCATGTCGTTCTATTCTATCGCGATGAAAATGCTCTACCGCAACGATGAGATGATTGTACTCGCCTTCTGCACCTTGGTTGGCGGCTCATTCTGGATGGCACTCGCACTGCTAATCACCGGGCAACCGCTTGAATGGCAACTATTACAACATGATGCGATTTTTCACATGAGCTACCTTATTCTCGGCGCCACGCTTGCAACCGTTTATCTTTATCAGATAACGACTGTCGCACTAGGGCCGAAGCGAGTCAACGCGTACATCTACCTCAACCCAGCCCTGGTTGTATTGCTACTGCTCATCATTGAAGGCACGCCAATTCCGAATACGATTATTCCCGGTATTATAATATCAGTGATCGCGACGGTAATTTTGCAACGCGATAAACGCTCCATGGAGATCAAAACCTGATGATTCTAGCTTGCACTCAGCAGTATCGCTAACAAATGAATATGCTTCAGCATATCGTTGACGACCTCTCAGGCGTTATCGTTGCATACCTTAGCCCTGTAGAAATGAATAACCTTCCTGTTGACTTTATTGATGATGCCGGCATTAAGTAGCAAACACCTCATACCACTTAGGCGTTATTCTACCAAGTCAAAATTGTGCCCACTTCTGTTCTGAAGATTATTCGAAGAAAAATAACTGCCCGGTAAACGTGGTGCCCCGAAGAGGATTCGAACCTCTGGCCTTCCCCTTAGGAGGGGGACGCTCTATCCAGCTGAGCTATCGGGGCTTACAAGCTCAACATTATAACGAATTTTGATCACTCAATATAGCCATCATACGTTAGTACGATCCTGTTTTCAGTTCAGGCCAGTTTATAACCAGTCGTCAATCACCTTTTTAACCACGTCAAGGTTGATCGGCTTGGTGATGTATTCATCCATTCCAGCATCCAGACATTTTTCACGATCCCCTGGTAGCGCATGCGCTGTCATAGCAACAATGGGTATACGCTTGATATCAGGGTTATCTTTTTCCAGGCGGCGTTGCTGCCGCGTCGCCGCGTAGCCATCAACCTCAGGCATCTCGCAGTCCATTAACACAAGTCGATAATGATGGCCCGGTTCTGATAAGGCCAATAACGCCTCACTGCCATTATTGGCAATGTCTGCGCGGAGCTCCAGCTTCTTCAACATTGAAATAATCACCTTTTGGTTCACCAGATTATCTTCTGCAACCAATACTGAAACATGCCCTTTTTTATCCTCAGTGACGATATCAGTCTTAGTATCAAGCGCTATTTTATCACGTTGAAAACTCTTCTTGGCACCGCCCTTCAGCAGCCATTCAATGCTGGATTGCAACTGATTGGGCAGAATGGGACGGGATATAAAATTGATACCGCTATCAAGTGAACGATCGATAAAAGGGCTAAAACTAAAACCATCAATCTCAACAATAAGACATTTAAGTTTTGCTTTAGTCACCGCCTTAATGATGCCTTGCACGTATTGTTCAAAATCATCGTGCTGCTTACGGTCGAGATCAACGATAAAAATTGATTTTCCTGCTATCAGCTCGCCAAAAAAACCGGCAAGAACCTCATCCGCGGTTAGCTGTTTCACCGCTAACTGCCAATCATCAAGTTGCATCAGCAAGGCTTTGTTGGTTATCTTATGTTCGGATAGGAAAAATACCCGCTCTAGCTCAAAGGATGGCGGTTCGATATCACACCCACCTCGGCTCACTTCAACAGTAAAAGAAAAACAGCTCCCTTTTCCTGGCTCAGATGTAACTGAAATCCCTCCTCCCATTAACTCAACAAAACGCTTTGAGATTGAAAGACCCAGACCAGTACCGCCATAGTTTCGCCTTTCTGAATGATCAGCCTGGGCAAATTCATCAAAAATCAATTCACTATCGGCCTCTTCAATACCGATCCCCGTATCAGCCACATCAAAATGTAAAACGATCTGATTTGATGCGGTTGAACCAAGTGATACTGTCACTAAAACACCGCCACGCTCAGTAAACTTAACAGCATTGCTGAGTAAATTTGAGAGTACTTGCCTTAAGCGACCACCATCCCCATTAACACATTTCGGTATTTTACTTGAGATAATACAGGCAATTTCGATATCAACATCATGCAGTGTCTTTGATGTAATGCTGACAGCTGTCTCGATTAATTGATAGAGATCAAAGTCATTGCAATCGAGTGTCATACGGCCCGCTTCAATCTTGGACAGATCCAGCACATCATTCAGTAGCGCCAAAAGAATTTCACCGGAAGAGTACGCGGATTCAATATAGTCACGCTGTTCACTATTAAGATTAGTATCACGTACAAGGCTCAACATACCCAACACGCCATTAATGGGTGTTCTAATCTCATGACTCATCATTGCCAGAAATTCGGCCTTACTACGCGCCGCAACAAGCGCTTCATCTCTCGCCTTAACAAGTTCTTTATTCACTTTTTTGAGGTCATCAGTATGAGAGTCAACAACCGATTCGAGCTCGGAATATGACATGTTCATATTTTTTTCGATTATTTTTCTTTCAGAAACATCACGAAAAATAGCTATAAACACACGCTTTTTATCGCTAAACATCTCACTAGTCGCCAATTCCATATGAAATGGATCGCCATTTTTTTTAACGCCAATCACATCTCTTGAGCCGGCACCGAGAATTCTATGATTATGAGATCGAATGTATTTAATTAAATAACTATCATGTTTTTCTCTATCTTGACAGCTCATCAGAGATGAAACATTCCTTCCCAACATTTCACTTGCCTTCCAACCAAAAATAATTTCGGCAGCTGGATTAAATGTCAGAATATTACCCTGCTCGTCAGAGGTAATAATACCTTCAGCTATATTGTCGATCACAGCACGAAGGTTTTCCTGGACGTCTCGTATTTTATTTTGTTTCTGTACTCGATCTGAAATATCACGAACGATAACCGTATAAACATCATTACCTGAAATATTAACGCAAGTCACATAAAGCTCTACTTCCAGAAATACATTATCTTTTGATATTGCATTCGTCTCGACCAATCTAGCCGGGCTGCTGTCAGTAGAGCATTCAGAATACAAGTCACTACTCGAATCCTTTGGCGAATAATCGGGAAACAAGAAACCAATCCCCTTTCCCAGTACATCATCTTCAGAATAGCCAAAGAGTTCGGTTATTGCCTGGTTAATATTGGTAATAACGGCATCACTATCACAGATGACCACCCCATCTGTAGAAGCATTAATGATGCTATGCATCTTAAGCTCGCTCGTTATTAGATCTGCATTAATAGCTTGGTTAGATTCTGCTGACTCGCTTAATGCCAGCTCTCTCTGTGCGAGGTCTTTAATTAGTTTTTGATGAGAAGCATTCCTTAATTTATTAGATCGGATTAAAAACTCCAATATTCCAACCAAAACCACAACGAAGAAGGCAATCAACAATGCATTTATCTTATAATCCCGTTTCATAATAGCAAATGCCGTTTTATTAGCACCGCGCCACTCATCATCAATTCCGATAGCCCATCGCCCCCAAAGCTTTCGACTGCCAATCGCATCACTAAACTCATAAATTACAGCCTTATTGCTGGCCGAAGATAAGTTAAGGTATTCAATGTTGCTGCCAGACATATACTTAACTTCATCGAATTGAAAATAGTATCCCTTCAGCAGCGCACCATGTAACTGATCAATATCAATGACAAATGTTGCCATCATTGGCGTAACCCCCGCCATTTGACCATCAATAAAGGTAGAGTAATAAAGATGATTAAGACGTTGATCTGATGTAGTACTAATAATTTTCAGATGATTTTTCGCATCGAGGTCCCCGCTATCCTGAGACAGCCAATCATAGTGCTTTTGAACATGAATATTATCGAATGTATACGGTTTTTCAGAAAGCATTGCTCCACTTATAAATTGGTCTTTATATTCCGTCACAATGATGTCGCTTAACAAAATTGACGCTTGCAGGCGAGCGATCTCCTCACGTAACACTTTATCACGCCCTTCTACGCGGGCAATCATGCTCGCATCAACGTCACTAGTCTCACGCTGAGTGGCAATGCGGCTAAGCACGCCAGCAACCTCTAACTCAATCACTTCAATTTCACGCTCCACTGACGCCATTATGTGACCAACATGGATGCCCTGCTCTTGTTTGAAGCTAACAATGAGTTCGGATATTTGCTGATGATGCAACCATGTCATGATAATAATGGCGATAAAGCCAAAAACGACCACAATGCCTTGTCCAATTCTTTTCATTTTGGTGATCTAACCCGGCTTAAACTACTTTCATAATATGGTTTTATTCCATTACTCAGCGCGACAACCCCTGTACACCACTGCGTGTTTCCACCGTCACACAGTCATTTGAGTCATTTCTCCGACTTAATTCCCGCACTTTTGATATCGGCATTTAATTGCCTCACATTAGAGATAACGCTATGATTTTGCGATATAATTCATAAGCAATGCATGATAGCCAGCCCTCATAAGGCAACGAATATATCAATCACTACCTTTTCAATTAGCTATTAGGATCCCTACTGACAATGGACTCAAGCAAGATTAGTAACCGCTGGAATGACAATGAAGCCGCAGAATTAACGGATGATCTGGCTCTACGTGTCTATACGTCACGCCTATTAGGTCAAGATAAAACACTGGTACTACATGGCGGCGGCAATACATCCGTCAAAATTGAAGAGACCAGCATTACAGGTGAACGCGAAGAGATTCTCTATGTAAAAGGCAGCGGCTGGGACCTGGAGACAATCGAAGCAGCTGGTTTTTCACCGGTCAGGTTGCAACATCTCATTAAACTCGCCAATCTTGAACAGCTATCAGATATCGACATGGTGAATGAACTTCGCACCCATATGACTCGCGCATCGGCGCCGACCCCATCTGTTGAAGCGATACTACACGCCACTATTCCACATAAGTTTGTTGACCACACCCACGCCAATGACGTCGTCTCGATCACAAATACCCAAGATGGTGAGGCACGTATCCGGGAGATATATGGCGATGATGTGGTGGTTATCCCATATGTGATGCCCGGTTTTGATCTCGCTCGCTTGTGCGCCGAGCGCTTTCGTCAAGAAGCGACAGATAAAACCATCGGTATGATTTTACTGAATCATGGTGTCTTTTCGTTTGGTGAAACCGCTAAATTATCGTACGAGCGTATGATTGACCTTGTTTCTCGCGCCAAAGCCTATCTGCATCAGCATAATGCCTGGCAAGTAAATGACGATTTAGAAGCAGTAAAAGCGCCTAAAACAGATATCGACGCGTTATCTGAGCTACGCCATCAGGCGTCCACTGCAGCTGGTGCGCCCATGCTACTCAGCAGCCATACCGAAAACGCGGCCATTGCCTTTTCGTTACGTCAAGACCTTAAAACAATCAGCCAATCGGGGCCAGCAACCCCGGACCATGTTATTCGTACCAAACGTGTACCGCAACTTGGGCGCGATATTAATCAATACAGTGCTGCATATAGCGCCTACTTTAAAGAACAAGCAGCTCAAGCCAGCGAACCAAAATCGATCCTTGATACCTGTCCGCGTGTCATTATCGATGCAGAGTTAGGGCTGTGCACGCTTGGAAAAAGTGGTCAAGAGAGCGATATTATTGCGGATATTTATCGTCACACCATCGATATTATCCTACGTGCGGAGAAGCTTGGCGGTTATCAGGCACTGCCCGCAAATGATATTTTTGATGTTGAGTATTGGAGCCTTGAACAGGCGAAATTACAGAAGTCTGGTGCTGCGCTCGCCTTTGCGGGTGAAGTTGTACTGATTACCGGTGCGGCTTCAGGTATTGGTAAGGCCAGTGTCAACAGGTTTATTAAAAAAGGTGCGGCAGTCATTGCGCTTGATATCAATGATGCCATAACAGCACTTAACAGCAGCGCCAATTACATCGGCATCAGATGCGATATCACCTCCGTAGAAGAGTTGACTGTGGCAATCGCAAAAGGTGTCAGCCGTTTTGGCGGTATCGATATGCTAGTCCTTAATGCGGGCATATTCCCGGCGAGTAACCGAATAGAGGCGCTGAGTGATGATCTATGGTCGACAGTCATGTCAATCAACCTGGATGCGAACCTGCGCATCATGCGCCAATGCCATCGACTGCTAAAACGTGCTTACAAGGGCGGACGTATTGTCGTCATCGGCTCTAAAAACATTGCCGCTCCTGGCCCTGGTGCTGCCGCCTATTCGGCATCCAAAGCGGCGCTTGGCCAGTTAGCGCGCGTGGCTGCTCTTGAATGGGGTGCGGATAACATTCGCATTAATAGCATCCATCCTGATGCCGTTTTTGATACCGCTATCTGGAGTGATGAGGTGCTTGAGTCCCGTGCCAACCATTATAATATAAGCGTTGAGGATTACAAAAAGAAAAATCTGCTCAAAGTGGAAATCAATTCGGATGACGTCGCCGCACTGGCAGCCGAGATGTGTGATGTGCTGTTTGCAAAAACCACCGGTGCAAACATCCCGTTAGATGGTGGTAATGAGCGCGTGATCTAATCGGTCACCACCAAACTGTGCCGTATTAGCAGCGCTAAATTATCAGTCTGGTAATACCGAGTTCTGAAGGTATTCAACGGATTGGATTACAAGCAACATGCCATCTACAATAGACTTGCGCTAGTAGTTAAAATTAATCTCAGCATAAGCGCTTCGCCCCGGCATAGGATAGTCATTGGCAATAGTTGCGCCCTGTGAATTACCGGCATCATAAACAGAAGGCTCTCTAACATCCTCATCAAACATATTCCGTACCGAAAACGAGAAGTCCATATTGGACAGTAAATTACGACGCCTTAGCGTGGTATCCACAACCGTGTAATCTGAGATATCTGCCCTGGGGTCATCTACTGCTCGCTTTCGATCTGCTATCCATTTCACCTGCGTGCCTAACGACCACTGTGGCTGAAAACTCCAATGAAAATTTGAATAGAACTGCTGTTGTGGGGCATTGGGGACATCAACAGCTGTCATTGCATCCTCTGCATTTTGAAAGGCATAAAAACCTCTCAATTGCAGTTTTGAATTAACATGCCAATTGGCTTCAAGCTCAAAACCACTACCATCTTGCTTACCAATGTTACGAGCAGGCACGCCGAATTTTCGATCGATCAAATCTTCAATGCGGTAATCAAAAACACTCAGCACCAGGTTAAACGTTCTTGCTGGACGATAATTGATCACCGCTTCATAAGTTTCAATCTGTTCTGCGTTTACATCCGGATTGCCAAGCGTGGCTGGATTATTAATAAAATAGAGTTCACTAAATGACGGCGCACGAAAAGCACGCCCATAAAGTATTTTAGTGGTGAGCTTTTGATGAGCTCGCCAAATAACTGCTAAACGCGGATTAGTAGTACTACCGAAATCGGAGTAGTCATCATAGCGAACTCCTGCGGTCACCGCCCATGCATCATTCACAACCCACTCATCCTGAAGCAGGATATGATTCACCGTTCTGGTTTGCCTTAACATAAAGACATTATCAGGGTCTCCAGTGACATCCACCATGGACCCCAAAGGCAAAGGCGGCAGATTTGAATCAAAGTTTTTGACTTCACGTGGTTTCACTTCAAGCCACTTTGAGCCAAAACCGACAAGCAACCGATGCCCCTGGAAATTTGTATAATCGGAACGAATTGAGATGCTCCCCTTATTCTGTGTCGCGCCAGGCACCCCCTTCATTCCATCTGCAAATGAGCCAAATGGCGGAAATATTAGAAACTGAGAATCTAGCTCCTGCACTTCGTAGCTCAAACGTGTCTCAATCCCTAAACCAGGCAATATATTTTTTTTCTTGTTCTGAATATCCAGCAGGCTCAGCTTTGCTTTATCAAAATCGGTTGCGCTCGGTATCGATGCAGCCCCTTGCCCGGTGCCCGCCTCATCAAGGTTCCAATTCCAAACTTTAAACGCCCATTCACTATTACTCAATGCTATCTGGGTGTTGGTATACACATAGCCGGTCTCTAATGATGCGCTACCTGTAAACCCAATGTTTTCATCATTGTAAACGATAACCCTCTGATCATCACCATCACTGCTATTACTTTCTAGACTGAAGCTAAGATCCCATTCATCATTTAGAGTAGCCGTATTTTGCACCCAAACTTCTTGAGTATTAAATGATCCTCGACGCCAGCCAAATTGACTACCATTCAAATCAGAGACACTCTTTGTAATCACGTTAATCACCCCTGCGAACGCATCCGCACCATAAAGTGCAGAGCCAGGACTGCGCATCACTTCAACTCGAGCAATATTAGCAACAGACATACGAAAAGCAGAGGGTGAAGAACCTGTCACGGCATACGTAATATCATGTCCATCTACGAGCACTAACACCTGGGAGTTATCTGCAGTGTGAATACCCCGAATTGAAAAATGGGGATCGAGCCGTCCTAGCGGGTCGGGATAAAAATGGACGCCAGGTATCATCTCTAATATCTGCCGAAATTCAGTCACTCCCATTGCTTTAATATCGGCAGCCGTAATCACATTTGCAACAGCTGGTGCTCGCGACAGTTTTTGAAGCTTGCCGGTTGCTATCTCAACTTCTATATCCAGCAGCTCATCCATAGAGAATTCAAACATATCATCGCTTGATATGTCACTCCACGTTGTTGATGACATCGTTAAAGCAGCAATCAATCCGCAAGTTAAAAAAAATGATTTCGGTTCTTTACTCATTTACGTCGCTATCCCTCTATCCCTCTATCCCTCTTCAGATACACCACCGGTACTGGTTTTCGACGACGACATCTTTCGTATCACTAGCCAACTCCACTACGCTTATCATTCAGTTACTTGACAGCCCCATCTAACAACAATACCAAACGACTACATCAGACCGTAACAATATTCCTACATAATTATCTCTTTTACAACAGCCTTCCACAGAAAGCTATCATTTATTATTGTGCATCCACCCCGCCATCAACCGACCACACCGAGCCAGTAACATACAAAGCCTCTAACTGAGATAAAACCACATGTGCAACTTCATCTGCTGAGCCATAACGCCGCAACGGAATATTCGCCTCATGGTGCGCTTTAATCTCACCAATCTGTTCAGGGCTCAACCCTAGTTTGGTGATAATCGGCGTATCAATAGCACCAGGCGAAATACAGTTAACACGAATACCATCAACCGCTAACTCGAGTGCAAGACTTCTACTAAAGCCATCGACGGCACCTTTTGATGCGGCATAGAGAGAGGCATTCGGCAGACCATTATTAACAACCGCAGATGAGATATTTGAAATACTGCCCTTACATTTGGCTAGTGCCGGGATAAGCGCCTGAATTAATAAAAGCGGCCCGCGTACATTGACGTTAAAAAAATCATCAAAATCGCCCAGCGTATGATCCTTAATCGACATAAACTTGGCCATTGCGGCGTTGTTAACCAATCCATCCAGACCATCATCATTAAAATACGCAGCCAAGGCCTTAATCTGCTCGGGGTCTGACATATCGGCGACAACCCCCCTCACACCAAGCATTTCTGCGGCATTTGCCACACGCTCAGCATCTCGTCCACAAATCGTCACGTCGTAATGCCGTGCCTTAGCCAGTGCTGCCGTTGCATAGCCTATTCCGGAGTTACCACCTGTCACTAAAATATTCTTCGCCATAAACAAATACCTTAAGTTCAAAAAAGTTAGAGCGAGACCTTTGCACGAGAACTCGTTTTCGTTCCAGCAAGGCATAAATGATCGAAAAACCGAAGTTTACACCAAATAAATGACTCTTTTAAGATCATTTATAACGCAGCTGGAGCGGAAAATAGACGCGTGCAAAGGTCTCAGAGTGTCCGATGAGGTTTTCCCTGATAATCAATATCATCACACCTTAGTGGTAGAAACGTCTCTGCAGGACGATCACGCATATCAACATAACAAGCGCTAACGCCACTCGCCACTAACATCGTGCAAATACGGTAGACCTCTTCTGAGGTAAAGTGCTGATCAGATAAAAAAGCCGACATATAGCCATTAATGTTCATCCCCTCGTTAAAGCGCGCCAACAACTCCCTATCTATCTCGTAAGCCAGCTTCAAATGCTCGCCAACTGGAAACCCTAGCTCTTTGGCAACTAACTCCATTGTGGGTACACGCTCATCCCCTTTGGCAATGGGCCTTGCATACCCCATGATATAAGGTTTTCCACCATGCTTTTCACATTCATTCAGCACAATCTCTTCGACAGACAAACCACTCTCCAGTGCTGCCACCGCCGACTGTATAAAGACAACCCCCTCCTTTAATGGTTTTACGCCATATGCACGTGAATCGGTCGCCAATACACCAGCCACCGTTGAGGCAAGCGCCGAAGCGCGCATAGTACCACCCAGTGCGCCAATATGATTACACCAAATACGCGAATCAGGCCAGCTTAGGCAGATATGCGCCGCCTCAAACCAGTCTGCAACATGCCGTGCTGGCAATTTACCAGTCACATTAAGCATGACCACTTGCATATAAGAGACCTTTCCCACGAGCTCATCCATCATGTCATAGCCATGACAATAGACACCGTCGCCAACAAACCAGCCGCCCTTCTTACTAACAATCTTATTGCGCTGCTGATCCCATAGCAAAGTATCTGGCTTATTCATAATCGATGACATACGCCTTATCGCTCAAAAAAGGCATGGCGGTAATAGGCTTGTTTGCCTGTTCCATACCATGCGCGAGTAATCCCGGTGCGGAGAGCAACTGAAACAGCCCTGCGCCATAGCGAGGATGAAAACCAAGATCGGCAAATACAGCAGCTGCCACCCCTACTGTTAACCACCCCATCCCCTCTTTATTCAAGGCAGATGAAAACCTCGTACCCCAATCCAGCATAGAACCACTACCCGGCAGCTTGGCAAGTACGGCAGCTAATTTAGATGGCATCAGGTCAACCCCACCAAAGTGACTACCAAACCCTGGTGCGATATGCCAATCACCCTCTTTCGGGCGCTGCTCTACCCGTTCAGTCAGCATAGATTCAGCTGTATCAGCAGGGTTTTCTTTACGATGTTTTCGCATGAAACGCATCGCACCTTCAACCGCCCCGGCACCCAGGTGTTCGCCACCCATTATCGTCAAGCTAATCGGTAAAATATTTTGCGGATCACTCTTGCCCACACCGGCATTCATCGCCGCCCTGGTAGCGGGATGGCGCGGCCCAGGATTAATAAAACCAACCATTAACTGTTCTAACAGTTGGCGTTCATCTGATGAAGGCAGGTTCCCTCGAAAAAGCAGATAGAACATATCAACATAGCTCTTCTGCTGCATTAGCTCAATTAAGTCATAACCGTGACAACAGTTACCCGCAGCAATATAGGGGTTGCTCTCAGAGGGCCGCTCTTGCCAGATTCGCGTTGTAATCTTATCGGCAAACACCGCATTACGAGATGTCACTTTTTGATGCTTTCGTACTTCCACAAAACCCTCCTCGATACCCTTATCGATCAAGCCTCTTCATCCTCGCCCCCATTGGAGGCACCTCATCACCATCAATATGAATGTCTAGTAAACTAGGCCCATCATTATGATAAAGCTGTTCGTAGTCAAACTCCAATAATTCGATGATGTTATTGATTACATAACCCTGCGCACCAACTGAATTTGCCATGGCTGAAAAATCAATTCGTGGTAGTTGAAAATCGATAGGCTCTCCTATGATATGCGCTCACGCCCCCCTTTCCAGCCGCTGTTATCACAACCTTTGCATTTATCAGTTCTGCGAATTCAACAATAATATCAGCACCATGCAAACAACCAGCGCCCAGAAATATCACCACCTTTTCATTCGTTGATAGTACCTCAATCAACTCCTCAATTCCTTACTTATCAGAGCTTTGCGGCTGACGTAAGAACATTGTCACGCGGAATTCAGGCGTTTCCACCACAACCGGCTGATTAAGTATATCCATTGGAATGCTTAAATGAACTGACCCGCGAGGGTATTGGTACGCATTATAGATTGCCTAAAACAACTTTCCTTCATAGCTGTTCGGCATGGGAAACAAACGTGTTATAGCGTGTACATATCGCAAACATTTCAACCACCCCTATCGTGTCCCCCGATGAGTCCTGTAAACCATACCTGCCAAAGTCATGCAGTGCGGTTTGCGGCGTTATCACCAGTATTGGAATACGATCTGCATAAGCAGATGCCACACCTGTAATCAGGTTGGTTGTACCTGGGCCAGTTGTGGCGCAGCAAACACCGAGTCGCCCCATCTCTCGACTGTAGCCATCAGCCATAAAGGCCGCGCCTGCTTCGTGCCGAGCCACTACTGTTTTTAGTAGTGCTACTATTCCTTCGATCACCTCGGCTTTATGCTTTATGAAAAAAATCACAGTCACTAACGTGTAAGTTTTCGTCACACCAGTCTTGCTATCACATCAAAAAGCGGCTCGATTGCGCCACAGTGAAATCCAGTGCAATACATTCATTCCATGCATCATCATTAGTGCTTACATGTCATGTAGCGTTCTTTTTTCGTACCTCTTTAATCAGACCTATAAAACCTTCCTTACTGCTGTTCATAGAAGGCGCTCCAAGTTCGCATACCAGCACACGTTACCCCATTAAAAATATTTAATATATTTTCAATAGATTTTCATATAAACAGTCGTAATCTATCTCAGAGAAACAATTTAAACCCATAAAACTTAACAATATAGATTGTCTGCCTTCAAGCTGACCTGCTAATATGCATGATTAAAGAAAACTACTGTTAAGATCGATAGCCCCTACAATATAAACGGCTAGTAAGTTACTGATACTGACGCGCCCTGTTCTCTATAATAGATTACTAGCAAAACATTAAAAATTAATGCGCCCCTTGAAGCTTATAGATTACGCTGGAAGCCACAGCACCTCACCACAAATCCCCACTCCAAATGTGAGATGGCCATACCTCAAGCTAACCTTATTAATAACCACTCTGTTATTCAGCAATCCGGGTCTCACTACTGACTTTGATACTCGCGAGTACACCTTGAAAGCGGTATTTCTTGAGCGTTTCACTCGCTTTATTGATTGGCCTAATGATAAGTCAACAGGCGAAGAGACCACTCCGTTCGTCATCGGCATCATGGGAAATCCCAATTTTTCAGCGTTACTCAGAGAGATCTATCAAAATCAGAAGATCCAGGGCAAAGATGTCATTGTTAAAGACCTCGATAATTTAGAGACACTACAAAATATTCATTTGCTATTTATTGCTAACACTTCAGATAGTGCACTTAAAAATGTCCTCAAGCAGGTACAGAACACGTCAATTCTCACCATTTCAGATACGGAATATTTTGCAGAAAGAGGTGTCATGATTAATTTTTTCATGTCTAGAAAGCAAAAAATTCGCTTTGAAATAAACGAACAGGCCATCAAACAGTCTGATCTATACATTAGCTACAAACTACTATCCGTCGCCAAAATAGTTGGGGCGAATAGCAAATGAAGATGCTACAAAATCTCTCAATCAAAAGAAAATTAATTGCGATTATCCTCATCGCAACCAGTACCGTGATGACGATCGGTTTTAGTGTCATCATGTACAACGATATCAATGAATTTAAGCGTGATGTCAGTAACAATAGCATCATCAACGCGCGCCTTGTCGGTGATGAAAGCGTTAGCCCGCTAGCCTTCTCAGACCCAGAAGGGGCTCAAGAAATATTACAGCGATTCAACTCAATCCCTTCTGTGATTAATGCCATCATCTATGACCATAATGATGTACTTTTCGCCACCTATGACAAAGATGGCTCAGCAATCACATCTCAGCACCCATTGATAAAAATAGCCCTAGTGGAATATGAGGGGAAATGGCTACACATACACCAGCCGATTACTTATAGGGATGAACTTTACGGCTATATCTATCTTCGCGTATCAACCCAGGCCCTTGATAAAAAAATAAACACCTATCTACTCACAATCCTCTATATCATGCTTGGGTTAATTGCAATCTCCTATTACCTTGCCAGCCGCCTACAGGCCATCATTTCTGGGCCAATTATCAAGCTAACAGAAGCGACGTATAAGATTGCTCAGGATGACAACTACACCTTTCGCGCCGAAAAACAGAGTAATGATGAAATCGGTACTCTCTATGATGACTTTAATAAAATGATTGATACGATCTCGCAACGTAAGCGGGAACGAGATAAGGCATTAAAAGAGCTCTTTGAAGAAAAAGAACGCGCCCAGGTTACCCTTGAGTCAATCGGTGATGCAGTGATTACGACTGATATTCACGGTAAAATTGACTATGTCAATGCCGTTGCTGAAAACCTGACAGGCTGGAGTCATGATGAAGCTGAAGGTCACCCTGTCGAGCATGTATTCAGAATTATTAATGAAATTACACGCGAAAAATCAGTTAACCCAGTAGAACGCTGCATAAATGAAGGGCGCATTGTTGAACTTGCCAATCACACCGTCCTGATTTGTAAAGATGGCAGTGAAATCGCGATTGAGGATTCAGCCGCCCCCATCAGAAACCAGGCTGGTGAGCTTATCGGGGTTGTGATGGTCTTCCATGATGTCACCGAATCACGCAAGCTTTCACAGCAGTTAATCTATCAGGCACGGCACGATGCATTGACCGGTCTAATTAACCGACGTGAATTCGAAGAACGACTAGAGCACTCTATTGAACAGGCATGTATCAACCAATATGACCATGCACTGCTCTACATGGACCTCGATCAGTTCAAGGTAGTCAACGACACCTGCGGCCATGCCGCTGGTGACGAACTGCTTCGCCAGATAACTTCGCTACTTCAGTCGCAAATGCGTAAACATGACACGCTCGCAAGACTGGGCGGGGATGAATTTGCAGTACTACTTGAATATTGCGTCCCAAATGAAGCCCGCACTGTCGCTCAGGGACTGTGTGATGCTGTCGAATCCTATCGTTTTACCTGGGAAGGTAATAGCTTCGTCGTTGGCGTCAGTATTGGGCTTGTCCCCATCAACAAGAGCAGTGGCAGCCTTGGCGTGGTAATGAGCATCGCCGACAGTGCATGCTACGCGGCGAAAGAAGCGGGACGAAATCGTATCCATAGCTACGTTGAAGACGATACCACCGTCGCACAACGGCATGGTGAAATGCGCTGGGTGTCTCGCATTACACAAGGGCTTGAGGATAATAGCTTCACCCTTTATCGCCAGGACATCATTCCTATTGGGAAAAACCAGGCCACAGGCGAACACTATGAAGTACTGATTCGCATGAAAGATGAAGAAGGTGCATTAGCAATGCCCAATTCATTCCTGCCTGCTGCTGAACGTTATAATTTAATGCCTAAACTTGACCGCTGGGTAATTAAGACCATCTTTGAATGGTTAAGTGACACTAACACAGCACTTTCCGACCTTGAAATGTGCTCCATTAACCTATCGGGTCACTCAGTTGGTGATGAGAAATTTTTACAGTTCACCATTAGCCTATTTGAAAAATACAATATTCCGCCCAGTAAGATCTGCTTTGAAATCACTGAGACTGCGACGATCGTCAACCTGACAAGTGCCACTCGCTTTATCAGGGCCTTGAAGAAAAAAGGGTGTCGCTTTGCCCTTGATGACTTTGGCTCAGGCATGTCATCCTTTTTATACCTAAAGAACCTGCCCGTTGACTTCCTTAAAATTGACGGTGGCTTTGTAAAAGACATCACTCATGACCCAATGGATCTCGCCCTGGTACGCTCAATCAATGATATTGGGCACGTTGTTGGCATGCAAACCATCGCTGAATTTGTTGAGAGCGAAGAAGTCCTCAAAAAGCTCAAGATACTAGGGGTCGATTATGCGCAGGGTTACCATTTCGGCCAACCCAAAGTGCTTATATAGATACCGTTGAGCGATTGCCCTCCCAGCCGGGTTAATTGCCTGCTCAATCCTCATTATGAGACCTTTGCACGATTGTTCTTTTGCCCTCTGGCGGCGTTAAAAGTGTGCTCATTCGGTCACTTATCGTTATAAACGCCCACATTCCGTGCCCTTTTGTCTTACCGGAGAACAAAATCACGACTCGTGCAAAGGTCTCATTATAGCTATGCCCCTTGTTTAGGGTCTCAATTATATATTTACTCGGCAACCACACTCGACGCTAGATCCTTGATATCCTTGGCAGTCGATTTAACATCGGCCTTCATCGCATCAATTTCTTCTAGCTTTTCAACTAATTTAGCATCCGCATCATCCACCTTCTGACTAGCCTCGTTTAGCTTTGACTTCGCATTACTTAAGTCAGCTTCAGCTTTTTCTACTTTTGCTGCAACCGACTTTAGCGAATCACTGAAAGAATCCAAAAAACTGGCATTTGCTTTACCAATAAAGAAAACCATTCCTCCTGCTAACATTACAGATACGAAACCTGATTTGATCGATCGTACATTCCACCTTTTCATCTAATAACCCCTCTCTCATATTTTCAAAAGTAACGGCAAAACTGTCGTCATCTAACTCCCCCATACAACAGACATTACTATGCCCTAATATTCAGTAAATAACATCTATTATATACTTGACTTCAGCATTATCAAACCTATAATTCTAAACATGTCGAATTATAGAATAGATAGCGCATTATTATGTGAAGCGTTCAAAGCACTGAGCAATCCCAACAGACTGGCGCTCTTTAACCGTCTAATGAATTGCTGCGCCCCCGGCACAAAATGCAGCCCCGCTGCAGCTGTGCGCTATTGTGTCAGTGAACTTGGCGAAGGCCTCGACATTGCACCCTCAACACTCTCACATCACCTGAAGGAATTAAATCGTGCTGGGCTGGTCGAGATGAAGCGTAAAGGAAAAAATGTCGAATGCTGGGTAGAGCCAGCAAAACTAGAACGATTAAACGCCTTCTTTCAATCGAGTCAATCAGACATACTATAGTCATTAACACCTAAGGAATTAACCATGAGTAAATCGAGTTGTTGCGGCCCAAAAACCGAAAAAAACTACGCATCACAAGATGCACATCGCCAAAGTGTACGCGATGCTTACGGCCAGGTGGCACGCGCCGACAATAACAATGAATCGAGCGGCATTGAGAGTAGTTGCTGCGGTGTTTCTGATGACAGCGCAATCAACACGCTGATTTCTACCCGGATTGGTTATAGCGAAGAAGATCTGGCCAAGGCACCCAGCGGCGCTGATATGGGCCTTGGATGCGGAAATCCACGTGCGATCGCATCCCTAAAAGCTGGTGAAACAGTGGTAGACTTGGGAGCGGGTGGCGGTTTCGACTGTTTTCTTGCGGCACATGAAGTTGGCGAAACAGGCCGGGTTATCGGTATCGACATGACGCCTGACATGCTCAGCAAAGCACGCAATAACGCTGAAAAAGGACAATTTAAAAACGTTGAATTTCGCCTCGGTGAGATCGAGCATTTACCCATCCAGGATGCGATGATTGATGTCATCATCTCAAACTGCGTAATCAACCTCTCACCCAACAAGGCTCAAGTATTCAAGGATGCATTTCGCGTGCTCAAGCCAGGTGGCCGTTTAGCCATTGCAGATGTAGTGGCTACCGTTGAACTACCAGATGCAATGCGTAATGATCCAGCATTGATTGCGGGTTGCATGGGCAACGCATCACTGATCAGCGACCTTGAAGAGATGATTAAAGCTGCAGGGTTTTGCAATGTGCGGATCCAGCCAAAAGATGAATCTAAAGCGTTCATTCGCGATTGGGCACCAGACCACAACGTGACTGACTACGTTGTGTCAGCCAGTATCGAAGGGGTTAAACCGGGTGGTAGCTGCTGCTAACGACAAGTAACCACACAACTGATCAATCAGGGGCAACTGCCCGCCCTTGGTTATTATCACAGCTAATTGATGAGATCTGCGCAACACATCAGGAAATGAAATTGCCTGCGTAATTGCCGCTTGGTAGCGGCAGCGTACTTGATGCTGCAAAAGCGACGCGGGGCTATTAAGAGTGAACCACTACACATCATCACTAGATCTGCGTCTGCTCGCTAGTTGCCCGCAGATATCGATACGGCTATAGCACTAGAACAAAAATTAGTGTTGATGCCCGCCTGCACCATGTGCGTGACCATGTGCAACCTCTTCACCAGTAGCATCACGAACATCAACCACTTCAAGATCGAAGGTGAGCGTTTTACCTGCAAACGGGTGATTACTATCCACAGTCGCCATAAACTTACCCATTTTGATCACCGTAACCTGGCGTGCGCCCTGCTCAGTTTCAACCGTGGCAATCATACCTGGCTTCCACTTTCTAGCACCCTGCAGGTGTTTAACGGAGACACGCTGTACCGATCCTTCGATACGTTCGCCGTATCCATCTTCAGGCGCTAATTCAACACTAAACTTATCACCGGCAGCTTTGCCTGCCAGCGCATTTTCAAGCCCGGCCATCATGTTGTTGTAACCATGTAGATAGGCCACCGGCTCCCTATCTGTCGATTCAAGCACTTTCTGCTGCTCATCTTTCAACACATAGAGAAACTGGACTACCTTTTTGTCTTCAACCTTCATTACCTAGCCCCGGATAAAAATCCGCCATTTTACACCGCCAAGGCATCAATCGCATAGCGCCAAGAGGTATTTTTGATTCACAACAAGGGGGCCAGTTTAATTTATTTTTGGTTCAAACTCTTTTCCCTTCTCATGAAGGTTGATTTTTTGAGTTCCAAAAGTCAATGAGACCCTACCTTTTCTGGATATCTCCGAAATCATTCCAAGAACTTCCTCATAAAAGGAAACCGTTACATTAATATCATTTACGGTAAGAACTATGTGGTCAATATTGGTAATATGCATAATTCTCCCTGAGCCTAACATCACCCCATCATCCGCACCTCTTTTTGGCGTCGGCTGGGTGGATTGGTTATGTACAGCCCTAAATTCTATCCGCGATATTTTCAAGTAGCCGTTTACCGTGTATCACTGCCACAATCAGGATTCGCTCAGGCTCAATTCGATACACCAAACAAAGCTGTAAATAAACCGCTCCCTTATGTGCTCGTCTTCAATCTCCGGTACAATACGGCCTATCAGAGGGAATTCGCCGATACTTCGAGAAACCGATAGTTAATGTCCGGAATTTAAAAAATTCTGAATTGAAATTTCCAAACTTGAGTATTGTAAAACCCGAAAAGTTACTGAGAGGTAAATAATATGGCAACTTTGACTATTAGAATGCCGGATAACAAACACAACCGCTTGAAAGCATTGGCGCAATACCGACACATAAGTATAAACAAACTGGTTGAGAAACTTTCAACTCAGGCGCTAGCAGACGTTGATAGTCAAGTACGATTTCGCGCTCTTGCTGCTCACGGGAATGTTGCTAACGGACTAGAGTTATTGAATAAGTTTGACGATCATTTTTCAAAAGGCTAACTGTAATAGTTCCGATCTGATCTGACATATCACTTGTAAAAGTGAGAGTTACCCGTTTTGATAAAGGTGTCTAATCTTTAAATCAAAACGAAAAAGGCAATTCTCAATGATGCATACTAACAATCCAATTGTTAAACACAAAGCGGGTTTGCTCAATTTAGCTGAAGAATTGGGTCATGTCTTCAGAGATTGCTTTGCACTTACGTTAAATGGTTTGACCAGGTTTACTATGCGACAAATAATTGTGGTACTTGACTTATTGAGGGGACTCTAAGTAAGTGCCATTCGATTCAGGCTTCTTTTAAAGGGTTAAACCAGGCCAGCTTCTTATGCAGCGACACCACCTCACCAATGATCAATAAAGTGGGTGCATGCACTTCCCTATCTTTAATCACATCTGGCAAAGTTAATAGAGTTCCGCTCATCACTTGCTGATGTACTGTCGTGCCTTGCTGTATTAATGCAACCGGCAAAGCGTCATCAGCGCCATGTTTGATTAACTGCTCACAAATAACTGGCAGACCTTTTAACCCCATATAGATCACAATGGTCTGCTGTGGTTGTGCGAGACTGCGCCAGTCTAGATCAATCGTGCCGTCTTTTAGTTGCCCAGTTACAAAACGAACCGACTGTGCGTAGTCACGATGGGTTAACGGAATACCGGCATAGCTGGCACAACCACTGGCAGCGGTAATCCCCGGTACGACTTGAAACGGCACACCTTGCTCAGCCAGCGTAGCAATCTCTTCACCACCGCGGCCAAAGATAAAGGGATCCCCTCCCTTCAGGCGCACCACTCGTTTACCTTCTTTTGCAAGATCTGCCAGGGTTTGGTTGATCTCTTGCTGGCGCACCGCATGATAGTCACGTTTTTTACCCACATAGATTTGATCTGCTTCACGACGCACCAAATCAAGTACCTCTTTCGAAACCAGGCGATCGTATAACACCACATCGGCCTGTTGCATCAGGCGTAGCGCACGAAAGGTGAGTAGATCAGGGTCACCCGGCCCAGCACCAATCAGGGCAACCTCACCCGTTTTTTCGGCATCCGTTTCACCGTGATCAAGCGCATTCTGTATCAACTGCGTCGCATTCTGTTCACGCCCAGAAAAGACCATCTCGGTTGCTGGCCCCTGCAGAATACGCTCCCAAAAATGGCGACGTTGTTTCATCGCAGGAAAGCGCGCCTTAGCGCTATCGCGGAAGGTCGCTAAAAGTGTTGCGAGTCGACCATAGCTTGCCGGGATTATCGTTTCCAGGTGCGCGCGTAGCAGACGCGCGAGTACCGGCGAGGTACCACTGGTCGAAACAGCGACCGTCACCGGGCTGCGATCAACAATCGAAGGAAAAATAAAACGGCACAGTTCAGGGCAATCCACTACGTTCACCGGCAGGTTTCTTTTTTCAGCCGCATCAAAAACTGCACGGTTGACCACGGCATCATCAGTAGCCGCCACCACCAGCACACAACCGTTCAGGTCATCATCTTTAAAGTCACCCGCACGATAAGCGATCTCGTCTTGTGCCAATAGCGCTGCCAACCCATCACTCAACTTCGGCGCAACGATGGTGATATGCGCTTGTGCACGCAGTAGCAGCGCGACTTTACGTGCTGCGATTTCACCACCACCAACGATCAGTACCGGGCGCTTTTTGATATCAAGAAAAATGGGGAAATAATCCATCGCGTAACCTATCGCATCATTGCTGGAGAGATAAACCCACCCTGCATTGTATTGTTATTCAATGACCGTTACACCACCCATATAAGGGTGTAGAGCCTCAGGAATGTGAATCTTGCCATCGACGTCTTGATAATTTTCAAGCAGTGCTGCGCCCCACCGCTAGACCCGAGCCATTGACGGTATGCACCAACTCCGGTTTTTTAGTTTCCGGGTTACGCCAACGTGCCTGCATCCGTCGCGCCTGAAATGATTCGAAATTACTGCACGATGAGATCTCACGATACTGTTGCTGCCCCGGCAACCACACCTCAAGATCATAGGTTTTAGTTGAGGTGAAGCCGATATCACCACCACACAAAATAACCACACGATAAGGCAATCCAAGCTTCTGCAACACCTGTTCAGACCTGTTCAGCGCTCTTGGTCAACGACTCCAAAGCAGCGCCCGATTCCTCTGGCTTAACGACCTGAACCAACTCTACCTTCTCAAACTGATGCTGACGTATCAGCCCGCGGGTATCCTTCCCATACGATCCCGCTTCACTTCTAAAACAAGGGGTGTGACAGACAAATTTGCGCGGCATCTCGTCCGCATCAATAATCTCATCGCGCACAATATTCGTTACCGGCACTTCAGCCGTTGGAATCAGGTAGTACTCCTGCTCGCCATTCAGTTTAAAAAGATCATCAGAAAATTTTGGTAAATTTCCAGTGCCGCGCAAGCTATCAGCATTCACCATATAGGGCACATAAGTCTCGGTATAACCATGTTCACTGGTGTGTAGATCAAGCATAAATTGAATCAATGCACGATGTAGACGTGCGATCGAACCTGTCATCACGGTAAAACGTGAACCCGTTATTTTACTCGCGGTTTCAAAATCCATCCCGCCCAGTGCAACGCCTAGGTCAACATGGTCCTTCGGTTCAAAAGCAAATTGTGTCGGTTCTCCCCAACGGCGAATCTCAACATTATCATCTTCGCTTTTACCTTCAGGTACATCGGCATGCGGAATATTCGGCACCCCTTGCAAAATTTCATAGAGCTCTGCCTGAATCTCAGCCAGATGCGTCTCGCCTGCCTTTAATTTATCGCCAAGTTCTGCGACTTCAGCCAACAGTGGTGCAATATCTGCTCCTGACGCTCTGGCTTTACCGATCGACTTAGAACGGGTGTTACGCTCAGACTGCAGCGCCTGCGTTTCAACCTGCACCGTTTTACGTTGCACTTCCAG
>QIJH01000111.1 GCA_003232725.1 Chromatiaceae bacterium
CTGCATAATCAACCACCGAAAAATCTTTAATATTGTAATAGAGCGCATTAATAGTGAAATCACGGCGAACAGCATCGTCCTCAACCGTACCGTAGACGTTATCGCGGATGATTCGTCCCTCTTCCGTCACCTCGCCATCTTCGGCTTCAGTGTGCTGCGCACGAAAAGTGGCAACTTCAATAATCTCACGACCAAAATGAACGTGGGCCAGACGAAAACGTCGCCCAATCAGACGGCAATTCCGGAACACCTCTTTGATCTGTTCCGGATGTGCGTCCGTCGCCACATCAAAGTCTTTCGGTTCACGGCCAAGCAACAGGTCGCGCACACCGCCACCTACCAGGTAAGCCTCGTAACCGGCGTCCTTTAGACGGTAAAGCACCTTTAGTGCATTTTCAGAGATGCCTGCACGTGATAACACATGATCAGGGCGAGCGGTAATTCTGGAATTAATAACAGTCAGTCCTAGTCTTTAAATATTTTAGTGCCGTCCATGATTTCGGCTTGTAGATCGCTTAATGATGGGTATAATACCGCAAAACCGAACGGTATCTTATTAATTTTATTAGATTCATCTCAAATTACCACTGGTTTTTTATAATGCTCCCTTCGTCTAGTGGTCCAGGACACCGCCCTCTCACGGCGGGAACAGGGGTTCGAGTCCCCTAGGGAGCACCACTATAACCTGATGATAAGCCAATGTTTTGCTTATCAATGTTTGCACATCATCCACCACTGCACCGTACAACATCAGACACAAACTACAGTGACACAATGCGAGAGCCACATACCCATCCCCGAGCCATTACAACGCCCGCTGACGCACCGCCTCAAACAGACAGACACCCGTCGCTACCGACACGTTGAGGCTCGACACAGAACCTGCCATCGGCACAGCGATCAATACATCGCACTGCTCACGAGTGAGGCGGCGTAAACCCTGTCCTTCAGCACCCAGCACTAACGCCAACGGGCCTTTGAGGTCAGCATCAAACAACAAGGTCTCACCACGTTCATCTGCCCCCAGTAACCACACCCCTTCATCCTGTAGCTGACGTAGGGCTCGCGCAAGATTGGTCACCTGAATCAATGGCACATGCTCCGTCGCACCACATGCCACCTTACTCACCACCGGCGTAATGCCAACGGCACGATCTTTCGGTACAATCACCGCATGCACACCCGCCGCATCGGCACTACGTAAACAAGCACCCAGATTATGTGGATCTTGCACCCCGTCCAGCACCAGCAGGAAAGGCGCGCCATCAATCCCCGACAATAGTTCGGAAATATTCAATGCTAGTTGTGGTGATGCTGCAATATTACATTCAGCCACCACACCTTGATGACGCTCACCACCTACCATCCCATCTAACGTTGCATTGGTTGAAGCCTGTAGTGAGACACCCGCCTTATCCGCCAGACTTTGCAGGCGCTTGATACGTTGGTTTTTCTGCACCTCGCGCGCAATCCACAACGTGCGTACGCGCGCAGCATCCTTCTCCAGCAGCGCAGTCACAGCGTGGATACCAAACAGGTAATCGTAATCAGGAGATTTATTCATCACACGACTAAACTGGCTAGATCATTAAAGAGAGGTCTATCAACGACGACGGCGAGATTTCTTTTTCGCAGCGGCATCAACCGGCTCACCCATTGCACCTTCTGGCTTCTTCCCCTTACCTCGCGAATCTCTTTTTTTGCCTGAACGCTTTTTAGATGGTTTTTTCTTTTCATCACCACCTTCGTCATCAGATGCGCCCATCAAAGCGAAATCGATCTTGCTTTCATCCAGATCAACTCGCGCCACACGGATATTAATCCAGTCACCCAAGCGATAAGTCATACCACTGCGTTCACCCTTCATTTCATGGCGCTTGGCATCAAAATGGTAATAATCATTATCTAGCGAGGTGATATGCACCAATCCCTCAACAAATATTTCATCCAACTCAACAAACAAACCAAAGCCTGTCACTGAAGTGATAATGCCGGAGAATTCCTGCCCAATGCGGCTCATCATATATTCACATTTGAGCCAGTCGATCGCATCACGCGTCGCATCATCGGCACGGCGTTCTGTCATTGAACAGTGGTCGCCCGCCGCTTCCATATTAGCGTGATCGTAACGGAAGTTTTCTGCTGTGCCACCACCAATCAGATGACGAATACCGCGATGCACCAGCAGATCGGCGAAGTAAAATGGGTATAGGCCTCTAATGCCAGCCCAAAGTGACCAATATTTTCAGGACTATAAACCGCCTGACTCATACTACGCAGCAATACCGTTTCAATCAGATGGCGATCATCTCGCACCTGCACTTCATTCAGTAATTTTGCATAGTCCTTTGCCGAAGGCTCAGAACCACCACCTAGCTGTAACCCCATCTCAGCCAAAAAGAGCTTCAGGTCCGTCAGCTTTTCTTCGGTTGGATTTTGATGAATACGGTAGAGCATCGGGAAATCATGCTCTTCAAAGAACTTTGCTGTCGCCACATTGGCACAGATCATAAACTCTTCAATCAGACGATGCGCATCATTACGCACTGTCGGCACAATCTGCTCAATCTTACGCCCTTCACCAAAGACAATACGAGTCTCTGCCCGGTCAAACTCAATCGCACCACGTTTACTACGTGCCTTACGCATTGCATGGTAGAGACTATAGAGTTCATTCAGATGCGGCATTAACGACTCATATTCGCGACACAGGTCTGCGTCATTATCCACCAACATTGCTGCTACCTTAGAATAGGTCAAACGTGCATGTGAACGCATCACCCCCTCAAAAAATCGGTAGCTACGCAGCTTCCCAGCCGGTGTGATCGACATTTCACACACCATACAGAGACGATCGACATCGGGATTAAGCGAGCAGAGATGATTAGAGAGGATTTCCGGCAACATCGGAATCACATTTTCAGGAAAATAGACCGAATTACCACGCAGCCACGCCTCTTGATCAAGCACCGTATCGGGCTTCACATAGGCAGACACATCGGCAATCGCCACCATCAGTTTCCAACCATTACTGACCTTTTTACAGTAGACCGCATCGTCAAAATCACGTGAATCATCACCATCGATGGTCACCAGCGGCAGTTCACGAATATCTTCTCGTCCACCACCTTTTGCAGATTCTGGCACTTCACTACCAAAAGTCGCTGCTTCAGCCTCAGCCTCGCGTGACCAAAGATTTGGCAGTTCATGTGTGCGCAGCGCAATCTCCATCTCCATGCCTGGCGCCATGTGGTCACCCAATACTTCGGTAATTTGACCTACCGGTTGCGAACGGCGTGTCGGCTGCTCCAGGATCGTCGCTACCACAATCTGCCCGGTCTGCGCGCCGCCCTGTTTTTCTGCCGGAATAACGATTTCATGCGTAATACGCTTATTACTCGATTCGACAAAACCAACGCCACTCTCTTGAAAAAAGCGACCAACGATCTCATGATGAGCATGTTCTAGCACCTCAACCAGTGCACCTTCACGACGACCACGTCGGTCCATTCCAATCACCCGCACCAGAACGCGATCACCATGCATCACCGCATGCATCTGACGTGCGGAAAGAAAAGTGTCATCACCGCCCTCATCAGAGACCACAAAACCAAAGCCATCCGGATGACCAATCACGCGACCGCGAATCAGATCCATGCGACTGGCAGCGGCGTAACCATCACGACGATTCCGCACCAACTGGCCATCACGCTCCATCGCCCTCAGGCGGCGGCGCAGCGCCTCCAGGTCTTGATCTTCAACCAGCCCCAGCGCTTCGCTGATCGCCCGCATATTCTGCGGCCGATCACACGCTTCAAGGAGTTCCAGAATTCCTTCTCGGCTAGTAATGGGATTCGCGTATTTCTGTGCTTCGCGCTCGGCAAACTTGTCTTTTTCAGGTGATTTCTTACTCATGGCGCGTAGTATAGCGCACAACCACTGCTATCAAGTAATTTCAATGGTTTAAGCGGCAAAAACCGAGCGAACCCCACATCCCTCAAACCCAGTGCAAAATAGCTGGACTGAGACAAACGCCAGCCTTAATCCCTATTCAGCTATCATTGACAACCTCGTCCCCACTCGGTAGAGTGCGCCTCTTGATTTCAACCCTATGAAATCGCGACCGTGAATTCAACACGCCGAGGTGGTGAAATTGGTAGACACGCTAGCTTCAGGTGCTAGTGGGGGCAACCCCGTGGAGGTTCAAGTCCTCTCCTCGGCACCATATCCTTAGACGCTGCACACGATAATCTTACATGGCTGTATCTCACGTTTGTTACCGTAACCTTTCACCCTGAATCAACACCATCACGCTAAACCAACTGCTATTGTTTTTATCAAATCCAATTCAGCCTGTAACATCCCAAGCATTACCAACGCATCAGTACTTTATCGGCCTTTCTGTACGAAGGGCTCCGCTTCGGCAAAATAAAATCAGCGGCAGTTTACCTGACACAGGGGGCTACTGATACCTTAGCACCATTAAAACCCATCTAGCCGTAATACAGACCGAATATCCTCTACCCACTCACTTAGCACGCCAGCTTCTGCTGCATATTCTCTCCACTGCGCTACCACCAATCTGACCTCATTTAAAATCGCTTCTGCTCGGCCACGCTTCATCGAAGCAACCGCGGCACACGCCTTGAAATCATCCAATATAAAACCGTCTCGCTTGCCATTCATACTCATCTGATGGCTAGCGGTTCAACCGCCCGAGGCGTTAAAACTGTAGGTCATATCAAAGGCTGAAGAGAGTGACCACATCCCTGCTTTGTTCATTAAAAGAGACACTCAAATCACCACGATGTGAGAGCACACGGGATACCAGCGCATCCAGTTGACCAATCTCAATATGGTTTTTCTTGCGCGCCTCAGGGCCAAATGTTGGTGCAAACTCCAACGCCCCCATACCTCGTGCACCGGTGTAACAGAGTCGTTCAAGCGCATCAAACGAAGCCGTGTCTCGCCCTTGCGTCGCCAGCCACGCATCAATCTTTGCCCCAAACGTCCTGTGTACGTTGCGTTTTCGCGCAACATCGAAGTACTTCGTAGCAAATAACACTCTGTAGCAACCAGTGTCAAGTGGTTGTTTTAATAAACAATCCTATTGGTTTATGACATCTAGAAAATGAATACGCGTTATCTAAACTTTTATTTTCCAACGTCGATACCTGAATTAACAGTGCAATGAAAATGCTCATTTACGTTTATTTAAAGCAAATGTATTACATGCTAGGCCATGAGGTTTTATACAGAGATAAAACCAGGCTAGCGTGCCCAGAACTTATCAGCTCTTAAAATATATAACACTATTAACAACTTATTTAATTTCGTGACGATGCGTATCAGGAGATAAGCCATGGAATCAGCCGCCAATAACCCTCTCGGCCTAGACGTCAACCTACTAGAAAAAACGTTCGAAGCACTTGCTCCATCTGGTGAAAAGCTAGTCAAGCGGTTCTATCAGGAATTATTCAAACGCTACCCTGATGTTAAACCGATGTTTGGTAATACCAGTATCAGTGCACAGCAGAAAAAATTACTTGCGGCACTAAAACTGGTCATCAGTAATCTACGCAAGCCACAGGTATTAGAAGGTGCGTTAATGGAATTAGGCGCAAAACATGAAAACTATGGTGCCATCGCTGAACATTATGATGCCGTCGCTGAAACCATGCTGAATGTACTCGAAGAATTTGCTGGTGACCTATGGACATTAGAGGTTCACGACGCATGGAGCGATGCGCTCAATTTAGTCGCACAGACCATGTTAAAAGGGTATCAAAACGGCACGGATGCTGGCCAACAGTTCAGTGACGAAACGCTGATGGGTAACCTCGAGATCATGCAAGATATCCTGGCGCATGCACCTATTAACATCATGATAGCAGATGTGAATGAAAACGTTGTTTTTATCAACCATCAAGCACGTGATATTTTAACTGCGATTGAAGAAGAACTTGCTACCTACATTCCTGGATTTAAAGTCAGCGAAGTGATTGGCGGTAGTATCCATCGCTACCACAAAGACCCCAATATAATTAAGCGGGTATTAACCGGACTTCAACCCGGCGACTCACATCAAGGTGAAATTTGCCCTGGTCATTTTATTTTTGAACACGAAACGCGCGCCCTTTTTGATCGCCAGGGTAACCGTAGCGGTTATGTGGTGCAGTGGACAGATGTCACCGCACAACGCTCAAAAGAAGAAGAGGCATTCCGTCTTCAACATGCGATTGAGGGTTCTCAGACGGCAATCATGACCGTCGACCGAGAACTGGTGGTGACATATGCCAACGAACAGACCATAGTCTTGATGCAAAGCCATGCCGAGGAACTACGTGCTGCATACCCTGGCTTTAATCCCGGTGAACTTGTCGGTAGCTGTATTGATATCTTTCACAAAGACCCTCGAATGCAACGCCAACTGCTATCCAATCCTGCCAATCTGCCACATAATGCCGACATTAATGTCGGTTCACTCACCTTTCATATCCATGTCACCGCGATACTGGATCTTAATGGTAATTATATCGGCAATACATTGGAGTGGACTGATGTCACCGAGTTACGTAAAAAAGAGATCGAAGTATCACGCCTCACATCAGCAGTAGATGGAGCGGCATCCAACTTGATGCTATGCGATGAAAACCGGCTTATCACCTACGCGAATCCCGCAGTGATTAGTATGCTGGTATCTCGCCAGGCAGCATTACAACAACGTTTCCCGTCACTTGACCCTCATAACCTCGTCGGACAAAGCATTGATCAGTTCCATGCTAATCCTGGCCATCAACGTTCACTGCTCTCCAATATCAATGCCCTGCCTCTAAAGGCTGAAATTGAAATAGCTGGTCTAAATTTTGAAGTCAATGCAACAGCAATTGTGAGTCCTGATGGCAGCTACATGGGCAACATGGTTGAGTGGAAAGATATCACAGAACAAAAAGATGCAGAGGTTCAAATCAAGCAACTGGTTGAGAGTGCTATTGTCGGCAATATCGACCAACGTATTGATACCTCGGTATATAGCGGATACATGCGAAATCTTGGCGATGGTATTAATGAGCTGCTCAGTGCCGTAGTGATGCCACTCAAAGAAGGTATCGCTGTGTTATCTGACCTTGCCAATAGCGACCTGACCAGTACCATGGATGGTGAATATCAGGGTGAATTTTTAGTTTTCAGTGAATCTATTAACACCACTGTCAATAACATGTCTGAGATCGTTGATAAGATCATCATCTCATCTCTTGAGATTAAGGGAGCCTCGGGTGAAATATCCCAGGGCAATGTTGATCTCAGCCAACGAACAGAAGAACAAGCTTCATCACTACAACAAACCGCCTCCAGTATGGGAGAGCTTACCAGCACAGTAAAACAGACTGCCGAGAATGCTCAGCAAGCAACAAAACTTTCCTATACTGCCCATGAAGAAGCGACTAAAGGGGGAGAAGTGGTCAGTAAAACCATTGAGGCAATGAGCGATATAAACGCGGCAAGCAAAAAGATAGCGGATATCATCGGGGTGATTGATGAGATCGCATTTCAGACCAATCTACTCGCATTAAATGCTGCCGTTGAAGCGGCACGAGCAGGTGAACAAGGTCGTGGATTTGCGGTAGTCGCGGCAGAAGTCAGAAATCTTGCACAGCGTAGTGCCAGTGCGGCCAAAGAGATTAAAGGGTTGATCAACGATAGTGTCGAGAAGGTTAATCACGGTACGCAACTCGTCAACACATCAGGAAAATCGTTGGAAGAGATCCTCAATGCAGTCAAAAAAGTCAATGATATCATTGCTGAAATCGCAGCGGCGAGCCAGGAACAGTCTGCCGGTATAGATCAAATTAACAAAGCCATTACTCAAATGGATGAGGTAACACAGCAAAATGCTGCGTTGGTTGAAGAAGCCGCAGCGGGTAGTGAATCACTCAATGCACAAGCGATAAGTCTTAATGAAATGATGACTATATTCAAACTAAATGACTAACCGATTCACAGAATTATTTACAGTCTCCAGATATAATCAGCCTCCCATGATTCATGCAATTGCATAATCAAGAGTACTAAACAGCGAACTATCTTTTTTTATGATGATATCAGGCGCGTATACCGCCCATTCATTTTTTTGTTCTGTTGTAAGATAAACTGTTTTCAGTTTAGAAAAGCGCGGGGTTATTTTTATAAAACCAATCAATTCTGAACCATTGATAAACCTATTTTGTTCTGATGTAATAAAAAGATCATAGGGCCTAAGCAACAGTGATTGCATTGCCTCCAGACCATCACTCACTAATGTCGCTTCATAACCATTATCCTCTAACACGGCGACAATTTGGTTTGATACACTTTTAAGTGGTTCCAAAACCAAGGCAGATTCATGAGAATGCATAGAGGCCTTCCTCTCTTGAAATATTTTTCTGAGATCTCGTTCACCATCCAACCATGCATGCGCCATTTTTTCAACCAGATCTAGTTCATCATGCATTTTCACGAATAACTCACGGTGATTACCATTATCAGGGGACCTGATTAGCGTTAGAAGATTCTCTAATTGATGAAAAGCCGTCGTAATACAGTGCATACTGTAAATTCCACCCGTTCCTTTTGCACCATGAAAACGACGAAAAACCTCTTCATAGAGTCCCATATCTAGATTGCAACCATTACTTTCCAACTCTAATAGATAGTTATGGAATAATGTTATACGGCTATCAACAAGATCTTGCGCAAAATCATTACCAAGGCCTTCAATAAGCGCAGCTTCATCCACGATGAACTCTCCTATAATAATTTTCTTGATAACCTACCATTCTAATAAAATAAGAAACCATAAATTAACTCGCAAAAACCTAGGTAGTTATCTATTAATTTTTTCTAATCGGTATTTCAAATGAAAACATAGCACCGCCATCCGGGATGTTTTCAGCCCAAATTTTTCCATTATGGAGTCCTATTATTTCTTTGCAGATAGCGAGACCTAAGCCTGCACTGCCTGGATTATCTTGACTTTGGTCATTCGTAAATTTATCAAAGATACGCTCTATCAACAAATCTGGAATTCCACCACCACAATTTGAAATCGATACCCGAACAGCTTTAGGCACTTCATTACCTCTACAATCAGATATCGATACTTGAATTTTCCCATTGACAGGTGATTCCTTTATAGCATTAGATAGGAAATTAAGCACCACCTGACCAATTCTTGCAACATCGAAGTCAACTAAAATTTTCTCCTGAGTCGAATTAATTTCAACGTCAATGCTTTTTTCATGCATGAGTGGTTTAAGAGATTTTACAACATCGCTTACCACTGAAACCACTTCATTAGACGATAAATCGAATGCCATAAGACCTGCTTCAAGCTTTGAAAGATCAACAATATCATTGAGCAACAACAACAATGAACGACTATTATTATTAATCTCTCTCAGGTTATCGACTTGCCTGGATTTATCCCATTTATCGATATTAATGATGCCCATATCTGTCATACCAATAATTGAATGCATAGGAGTTTTTAGCGCAGATGACATACTAGCTAACAGTTCACTTTTTAGATTACTGGCATCTTCTGCTTTATGGCGAGCCGTTTCAAGCTGACTGTTCAATTCGGCTAAAGCCAGTTTGTTGTTGTACAAATCAATAAATACGTTAACCTTACTCCTCAGTATGAAAGGGTTCAGTGGTTTAGTAATGTAGTCTACGGCACCAACATCATAGCCTCTAATAACATTACTTTCATCAAGTGAGTTTGCGGTAACAAAGACGATAGGAATTTGTCGGCTATGCTCTGCTGACTGCATCATTTCAGCAGCTTGGTAGCCATCTAATTTTGGCATTTGTACATCAACAAGAGCCAATGCAAAATCATATTTAAATGTATATGTCAAAGCTTCATAAGGATCTGTTGTAGTAATTAACTCAACATCCAGATCTGATAGCACATGTTCAATTGCGATTAAATTTGCTCTAATATCATCAACGACAAGTATTTTAGGGTAGCCTTGGCTTTCAATAGTTAATAGGTTTTCATCATCATTATTCGCTATTGAATATTTCATATCCTTCTCCTATACACTCATCTTTTCATTTTCTTCCAGATTAAGACAAGTCGCCATCATTGAAAATAACCTGCGAGCTTCTATCGGCTTGGGTAAATAATCAGTAGCTCCAATTTTCAAACATTTGTCACGATCTTCCTTCATCGCCTTAGCAGTAACGGCAAGTACAGGGAGCGATTCAAAGCGAGATTGCTGTCGAATACGCTCAATTGCCTCATAGCCATCCATCACAGGCATCATGATATCCATTAAAACAATATCAACATCAGGGTTTTTATCTAGCGCATCCAGTGCCTGCTGTCCATCTTCAGCTAGAATTGTCTCAAACCCAGCCTGATTCAATATGAATGACAGTGCAAAGGTGTTTCGTTGATCATCATCTACTAGTAATGCAGTCATCCCTTTAAATAAATTATTCATAACCCAACTCACCTCCATATGTGAAACATCACCTTCTTCAAATTCACTAAAATCTCTACCTATATCCATCTCTGGAATAAAATTATCACCAGATAATGTGTCTAATACATCATTCAACAATTGATCTGATCCATCCTGTTTTTTGATGAACGTATCCGTGTATTTTTGAAGTCTTTCTCGCTCATCATCGGTCACGTCCTTTCCAGAATAAATCATTACCGGCGGTTGAATGATATCGGCATCATCAGACACCATATCAAGCAGATCAAGTCCAGACATACCAGGTAACATAAGGTCTAGCATCATGCCACAAAACCGCCTGGTTTTTAGCTTCTCCAACGCATCTTCCGCATTATCAACAGCCACTACATTTAGCCCTTTATGACAGAATAAAAGCGTAAGATACTGCTGCATCGGAATGTCATCTTCAACAATTAAAATATCCTTTACCTTGGCACTTGACATCGTTCTTATATTATCTATCACACCATCAAGCTGCTCCTGCGTGATTGGCTTCGTCAGATAACCAACGGCACCTTTTTCGATAAGATCTTTTTGCTCATCATGAACAGAGATAAAATAGACTGGGATATCGCGCGTCTCTTTTTTATAATGAAGTTTTTCGAAGACTTCCAGGCCACTAATGTCAGGAAGTCCTATATCCAGTATAATGGCGTCAGGTCTGTAGTCCGTTGCCAGCGTAAGTCCGTCTAGTCCATTGCTAGAGATAAGGCATTTAAATCCCTTCAGGTGAGTTGAAGCATAAAGTATTCTGGCAAAATGCGGGTCATCTTCAATGATCAACATCACATCATCACCATCGACGATACTTGAGCGATCATCTTTAAAGAGCGCTTCATTTCTAATTGGAGCGATATCCGTACTTATTTTTTCTGAGACAGTATGTAGCCGTGAAGGTTGATCAATGACGACAGCCGCAACTGGCGCGTTGATGTCACAAGGGATTACAAGGCAAAATACGCTGCCAGAACCGCTGCTTTCAAGCGTTATTTCACCACCAATAAGCTTTGCCATCTCTTTCGAAATTGAGAGCCCGAGCCCAGTACCGCCGTATTCTCGACTTGTTGTTCCATCCACTTGAACAAAAGACATAAACACTGACTTGAGCATATCATCAGGAATTCCAATACCACTGTCTTTAACACTGAATAAAACCTCTGATGAGGCGAGTGACATTTTAACTGAGAGCTCTACCCCGCCATGGTGGGTAAACTTAAATGCATTACTAACAAAGTTTTTAAGAACCTGGCTAATTCTCTGCCGATCTGAAATCAGTTCTTTAGGAACACTAGCATCAATGCTTACTTTAAAATATAGCTCTTTGCTACTAGCAACATGAGTAAACTGAGATTTAATATTCTCAACAAGGTCCTCAACAAAAAAGCACTCATTATTTACTAAATATTTTCCTGACTCTATTTTGGCAAGATCAAGAATGTCATTAATCAATACCAATAAATCTTTTCCAGAGTTATAGATTATCGTTGCCGCTTCAAGCTGGTTTGACTTTAAATTTCCATCCTTATTTTCCACCAGGTTTTCGGCTAGAATCAAAAGACTATTCAGTGGGGTACGAAGTTCATGGGACATGTTCGCAAGAAATTCTGACTTGGCAATATTCGCATGCTCAGCGAGTTCCTTAGCAACATTCAAGTCAACCACTTGCTCTTCGATCAACTCTTCAAGATGGTCTCGGTACTTTAACAGCTCTTTCTTCGCCTTATTTTCCTCTGTCACATCCCTCATCATAACGACAAAATTACGACCATTATCCAGATCCATCTCACTTACCGAAATATTTAATGGGAACTTATCTCTATTTTTACGTTCACCTTTAACATTAAATTTCTGATCAAATATTTTTTTACTGGAATGAGAAAAAAATTTAGCGAGATATAGTTGATCACCAGAATCATCATCACTCATCAGGGTCGAAATATTTGAGCCTATGACTTCCTCTCTACGGTGTCCAAATATTTTTTCACAGGCGTCATTAAACGTTAAAACCACACCATTCTGATCAATTGTAACAATTCCATCAACCGCATTACTGACAATTGATTTCATTATTTTTTCACTATTAATAATCTCTTTATTACGCTTTTCAATCTCCTCACCCATTAATTTTATCACAGTAGAGAGCGTTCCGATTTCCCCACCATATTCCGTTGGTAGAGCGGCTGAATAATTCCCCCGGCCATACTGTTTTGCAGCGCTAATAATTTGCGTCAACGGGCGCGTGATCATTCTAGAAAACAATATGGATAACACCACGCTAATAACAATCAGTGATACGCCAAGTAAAATACTTTTATTGTTCACAACCGCTATATTTTCAATCGCATCACGAAGTGATGTTGATACACCTATGTAAATGATTGAAGATGGTTCATTGAGATCATACCTCACAGGAATAAACCTCAAAATATTATTATCATCTCTAATAATGATGTCACTTTTCTCGACTCCCCACGAGATATCATTTTCCCCGTAGTTACCTGCAATAGCAGGAAATTCAGTTTGTACACGATAATCAGAGTCAAACTCAAACGCAAATACCTTATTTGTATCAGGATGGGCGAGGTAATCACCACGACTATTCGTCACATAATGGTTACTAAACTCAGGGGCGTTATTCATAAATACCTTCAAAACCCCAGACATGTCCATATCAATAACAACAAGCCCAAACATAATATGGCTTTTATCAAAGACAGGAACCACCACACTAATAATTGGAAAATATGGCTTAGTAATAACACCCGCCTCTTTGTTTAGCGTAATGTTTGAAAAATATATTTCTCCAGGATGCTTTCCTATCCGCCGGGAATAGTAATCCTTATTTTTTTTATTTTGCAATTCATTTTTGCTAAGCGAAATAACGTCATTTCCTCTCTTTTCAACGCTAACTAGCGCTAAGCCATCATTCTTGACACTGATAAATTGTATCTGCGTATAGTCTGGTCGTTCCAATAAAAAATTAGAGAATATGACGGATAGCCTGTTTAACCACTCTTCATTTGATGAGCCATCTAGCGGATCCAAACCATTAAGCGTACGCCGAATACCTTGTATCGGTGGTGTCTTAGATAAAAATGACACATCTTTTTTTAACATTGAGAATTCAGATTTAATATATATTGCTTCTCGTTCAATGCCTCTCACGATATCATTCAACTCTTTTTTGACTAAGAGCTCATTACTTTCCTGGTAAACCATTACGCCCACTGAGCTTGCTGTTAACAGCACTAATATGACGGCTAACAGTGTTATTTTTGTTGATATTCCAAATTTCATCATCACTTCCCTGTGACTTTAAATGTCTAATTTTATTAGAACGGCTATCCCTAAGGCCTGTCAGGTTTCAACTGCCTGCATTTCAGTGTCAACCGTACGATTTTGACAAAAACTCTTTTTCATCATCCACGACCTCAACTGAGGCAGTTTCAACGCCCAGCCCATCTAATTAGAGTATCGGCGATCAAAATATGAGCTTTAACGCAAAAGATATCATCTCAACATATTGCTTATTGAAGACTCAGCTATTACTAGCAGCCAGCAGTAACAGTATGAAGAGACTGCTAAGCCGTATGAAAAACATGCCATATTGGCATTATCAATTCATACAAACATATGATTTAGGGGCACCTCTAAAAATACCACTTTCCAGTGGTATAATTCACGAAGCTATTTTTCAGGGATAAAAATGTAATCAAGCTTCTTTGATCTAGAGAATCGTAAGTGCAAAACAAACCACACGCTATCCAGCTGACAATTGCTAGCGCACGCTCTGCTTTTTAAATACAGCAGAGATTACACATGGGTCATTCACCCAACAGTAATTTGATTTGTAAATATAATTCTCAGAAGTCGGAAGGTGAATATGAAATACCACGCTACACAGAAGAATTTAAAGAACAGATTGCGTGCGGAATGATGCGGCCTACTGCGATGTCCGCTGCCGAGTTGAATCGAGAGATCGGCATTAGCAACCCGACCCTTTATAATTGGCGAAACAAGTATCGAAAAGAGGACAAAGCTGTGCCTGCCACCGCACCTAACCCAGTGCGCTGAAGTGAGGAAAACAAGTTATCTTGAAATAGACCAACACCTTCAAAACGCCAGACATATCCATGTTAATAACAGCAAGCCCAAACATAATATAGCTTTTATCAAAGACTGGGGCCACCACACTAATAATTGGAAAATATGACTTAGTTAATGATATCTGCAGCTATATTTAGCGCAATGCTTGAAAATATGTTTCTCCTTCTCTATGAAGAGGCCTTAATAAACAACCAGCTCAGTAAGCCCAGAAAAGTAACACCAATCAAAATTAATAATTTCATACTGCAATCTCCTAAACGCTAACTCATCCAAAGCTCAGTTGACCACATCTCAACAACCAGAAAAATTCTTATTTTTCACATCAATTCATCGAATAACTCTAACGATTTCACCCCAGACTGCGGGACTGGATAGTAAGCTGAGTTGGCCCTACTGATGACATTTAGCATCATAAAACACAATTAAACAGATAAAATTCATCAAAAATGAATGGTCCAAAACACTCACTACGCAAGCGAGTATCGAATAAAAAACCGAGCCACACTGGTGGCTCGGCTTAGAGGCAGGTTACGAGGCCTGTTGGCCTAGTGCTTTACTGACACGTTCAGCGTAGTTGACATCGGCTGCTTTAAACTGAGCTAACATTCTTTCTTTTATGCTGTCGGAAGCATGAGTCAGTGCAGCAGCGATATTGTTCGTTAACTGGTTTTTCTGATCATCAGACATCAAACGATAGAGGTTTCCTGCTTGCGTAAAGTTATCGTCTTCCTGGGTGTCATAAGCCTTGGTCCATGCCTCACCTTCAATTGGCATGGGTGGTTCGGCCGCTGCTAATACCGGTGCAGGTGCACCCTCAGCTATTCTATCATTCGGATAAAAATTCACTCCGCCGCCTTGATTGTTGTTGTCGCCAAATGCTGGCCGCATTCCCGCCATAGCGCCGTCACGCTGGTAGTGATGGAAGGGACAGCGGGGCGAGTTGACGGGTAGCTGGTTGGCGTTAGCACCGATGCGATAACGATGAGCATCTGGATAGGCCAGCAAACGTGCCTGTAACATTTTATCCGGCGAAGCACCGATACCGGGTATCAGGTTACTTGGGCTAAAAGCGGCCTGCTCCGTCTCCGCAAAGTAGTTGTCTACGTTACGATTCAGCTCCAGCTGGCCAATTTCGATCAGTGGAAAATCGGCATGCGGCCAGATTTTAGTCAGGTCAAATGGGTTAATGTGATAATCACGGGCTTCGTCTTCCGTCATGATTTGCACTTTGACTGCCCAGCTGGGGAAATCCGCTTTATTGATGGACTCCACTAAATCTTGTTGTACGCCGAAAGATGGCATGGCATTCGCTTTATCATCGGATAAATTTTTAATACCCTGATTCGTTTTGAAATGCCATTTAACCCAGACACGCTCACCTTTGTTATTCCACATACTGAGAGTATGCGAACTAAAGCCATGCATATGACGATAAGAGTAAGGAATGCCGCGGTCAGACATGAGGATGGTCACCTGATGTAGGGACTGCGGGCTGTTAGCCCAAAATTCGAACATGGCGGCCGGGTCTGGCGTGTTGGTGGCCGGGTTTTTTTTCTGTGAGTGAACAAAGTCGGGAAACTTAATCGGATCGCGCAAAAAGAAGACAGGCGTATTGTTGCCAACCATGTCCCAGTTGCCCTCGTTAGTATAGAATTTTACTGCAAAGCCACGTGGATCCCGCGCATAATCACTAGAGTCCTGGCCACCGCCAACAGTGGAGAAGCGCACAAAAACATCGGTTTTTGCCCCCGCGCCTTGAAGAAAGCTGGCAATGGTATGGTCGGACAAATCCCTGGTGAGCGTAAAAGTTCCATAAGCACCGGAACCGCGAGCATGCACGACTCGTTCAGGGATACGCTCACGATTGAAATGGGCTAATTTTTCAAAGACACGAAAGTTGTCAAAAGTCAGAGAGCCGCGTTCACCAGCAGAAATACTGGTCTGGTCGTCGGCGACGGCAGCTCCATTTGCTGTCGTCAGGGGGATGTTATTACTCATGGCTGAACTCCTTGTTGTGGTTAACTTGGATTGATTAGCGAACTATAATCCCTTACAATTAATCAATCCAATTGATTAATTGTTTATTATAAATTTATAAAATCGATTTTCAATTTTTACCTCTTCACCCAATGGGGCGGCGTGCTTTAATGACATTCTATATCGATAGATATTCCAACAAGCTTTAGGCGCGCAATCCCCACCAAACAACTGGATTCATTCACAACGGTGACAAATACCCGCCCAGGCGCCGCACTCCCTCGCGCAAATTATCAATAGAAGTCGTATAAGAAAACCGCACATGCTGCTCCGCCCGGTGATCACCAAAATCACACCCCGGAGTGATCGCGACACCTGCTTTCTCTAGCACATCGAGCACAAAGACATGGCTGTCATCAGTGAAGCGGCTACAATCGGCATAGAGATAAAAAGCACCCTGCGGTTTTGTTGCAATTTCAAAACCCAGTTGTTGCAGCGCTGGCATCAGATAGTCCCGCCTTGCCTTGAACGCTTGGCGGCGTGACTCCAATATCTGCATCGTCTCCGCTTCAAATGCGTTAAGTGCAGCGTACTGCGCCATTGTCGGGGCGGCAAGAAAGATGTTTTGTGCGAGACGATCAGCCGCATCAACATACGCTTCCGGCGCAATCAACCAGCCCAACCGCCAGCCGGTCATACCGAAATATTTTGAGAAGCTGTTAATGATAAAGGCATCCGGCGCGTTGACCAGCAGTGAATAAGCTTGCTGCTCGTAGCTCAACATAGCGTAAATTTCATCGATGATTAAAACTCCGCCCTGCTGCTTTACAAAAGCATGGATCTGAGCAATTTCATTGGGATCAACCATCGTACCGGTCGGATTAGAGGGTGAGGCGATCATCACTGCTTTGGTCTCTGGCGTCCAGTGCTGCTCAATCAACTCGGCCGTCAGTTGATAATCACTGCTATTATCGACCGGCACACACTGCGCTTCTCCATCAAACATACGCACAAAATGCCGATTACAAGGGTAACCAGGATCGGCCATCATCACTCGCTCTCCCGGGTTGACGGTAACACCCAGCGCCAGCTGCAGTGCGCCAGAGGCACCGGGAGTGATAAGAATCTGCTCCGTCGGGACCTCAACCACAAGTTGCTCACGGTAAAATATCGATAACCTCGCGCGTAGCTCAAGTAAGCCTGCCGCTGGTGTGTAGTGTGTTTTGCCCGCTTTTAGTGCGTCAATACCCGCCTGCGTGACCGGTTCTGGTGTAACAAAATCAGGTTCTCCAACCTCCATATGAATGATGGTTTGCCCCTGCCGTTCAAGCGCTCTGGCACGAGCCAATAACTCCATTACGTAAAAGGACCTGATCCCTGACATACGCTCAGCAATACCTATTTTCAAAAAAATACCCTTTATTATCAATATATTGAATAATACTTGTTATTTAAAATCAATAATAATAACAAGCGTTCAAAATGCATTCAAAACGACTATCAGCGCGCACTGTGCATAACCATTAAACCCCCAATGCGATGAATTAAACAAATTCAGACAGAGCACGTACAAGTATTCCTTTATTTTATGCGATCTAAAGCATTGAGTATCAATGCTCTTTCTGGTATAAATCCGGGTTTATTTCGCAAGCGCATGAGGGAGATATCACGCAATGGCGGCAGCAAAAAAGAGAGCGGTGATGAAAAAAACAGTTAAAAAATCGACTGTTAAGAAAACGGCTGTAAAGAAAACGGCTGTAAAAAAGAAAGCTGTCACCAAAAAGGCACTAAAGAAGCCTTCATCAACCACAAAAAAAGCGCTTGCGAAAAAAGCGACAACTAAAAAGGCAGTTGCAAAAAAAGCAGTCACAAAAAAGGCGGTTACTAAAAAAGTAACGGCTAAAGCGGCAGTTAAGAAAAAAGCGACTACAGCAACAAAACCAGTTCCAGTAACGAAGAAAAATACAACCGTGACAACAGCGAAATCAGCAAAAAAACCAACGCCAGCGAAGAAGCCAGCCGTACTCACTCACACTCAAGGGGGCTTTGCGCCTTATATCGAGAAAAAAGGTGAAGAATATATGAATGAGGCCCAAACAGCCCATTTCATTAAAATTCTGGGAGCCTGGAAGACCGAATTAATGGAAGAGGTCGATCGTACTGTGCATCACATGCAGGATGAAGCCGCCAACTTTCCGGATCCAAATGACCGTGCCAGCCAGGAATCTGAATTTGCACTGGAGCTGCGCGCGCGTGACCGTGAGCGAAAGTTGATTAAAAAGATCGATCAGTCGGTCAAAAACCTTAAAGACGAGGATTATGGCTACTGCAACATTTGCGGTATCGAAATCGGCATTCGTCGTCTTGAAGTCAGACCCACCGCCAGCCTTTGCATTGATTGTAAAACGCTCGATGAAATCCGCGAAAAACAGGTAAGAGGCTAAGCGATCCACTTCGCTCACTCCCCCCGTTTTTGTGACAACGAGGTGGCTGCAATGCCATCTCGCACAACACCTTTCTCAGCGCTTGCTGCACTGCTCGCCAGCACGCTATTTTCCACTACGTATTTTAATCGTGGTGGTATCACGCCGTGGTAAATGCTCATCATACTGAATTTAATTGCACACAGACATATATACGACACTAGAGGGAAAATGACATGTCACAGAATATCGACTCAGTCCTGAAGGAAAATCGTTTATTCCCCTCCACTGCCGACTTTGCCAATAACGCCTCAATTGATAAAACAAAACTACAGGCGCTCTATCAACGAGCGGAAGATGACCATGAAGGTTTCTGGGCAAGTCTTGCCCGAGAGGAGCTGAGTTGGAACAAACCTTTTAGCACCACCCTAAACAGTAACAATGCCCCGCACTACCGCTGGTTTGAGGATGGCGAACTCAATATTTCTTATAACTGTATCGATCGCCACCTGGCTGATAAGGCGGACAAAACCGCCATCATCTTCGAAGGAGAACAGGGTGATACTCGCCACATCACTTATGCAGAATTACATCGCGATACCTGCCGCTTCGCAAATGCACTAAAATCACAGGGCGTTGAAACAGGTGACCGCGTAGTGATCTACATGCCGATGGTAGCGGAGGCTATTATCGCCATGCAGGCGTGCGCCCGAATTGGCGCGATCCACTCAGTTGTATTTGGTGGGTTTTCAGCTGAGGCGCTGAAAGACCGCATTGATGATGCCAGTGCTAAGGTTTTAATCACTGCTGACGGCGGTCATCGTGGCGGCAAGATTGTCGAATTAAAAGCGGCCGCAGATAAAGCGCTGGATAACTGTGGTGATTCACTACAAAAAGTCATCGTTCTTAAACGAACTGCGCATGGTGTGCCGATGACAAGCGGACGAGACATCTGGTGGTCCGATGCAATAGCCGCTGTCGATGACAAATGTGAGCCAGTTAGCATCAACGCTGAGCATCCCCTCTTCTTGCTCTACACCTCAGGTTCAACCGGCAAACCCAAAGGTATTCAACACTCCAGCGCGGGCTACCTGCTCGGCACTATCATGACGATGAAGTGGGTCTTCGATCACCGCCCCGATGACATCTTCTGGTGCACCGCTGATGTGGGGTGGATCACCGGCCATAGTTACGTCGCTTACGGCCCACTCGCCGTCGGTAGCACCATTATGATTTACGAAGGTGCGCCTACCGTACCCGATACCGGGCGCTTCTGGAAACTGTGTGAAAAGCATAAAGTCACAGTTTTCTACACCGCTCCTACGGCCATCCGAGCATTGATGAAGAGTGGCGATGAGGTACCGAACAAATATGACCTCTCCTCCATCCGTCTGCTCGGCACGGTGGGTGAACCGATCAACCCTGAGGCATGGATGTGGTATCACGAGGTGATTGGCAAAGCGCGCTGCCCCATTGTCGACACCTGGTGGCAGACCGAGACCGGCGCCAATATGATTTCACCAATACCCGGCGTTACTGCCACCAAACCAGGCTCCTGCACTCGTGCACTGCCTGGCATGGCACTCGACGTGGTGGATGATGAAGGCAATAGCATCACCATGCCAGATAAAGGCGGTCTGCTCGTCATTCGCAAGCCATGGCCCTCGATGCTGCGTGGCATCTGGGGCGATGATGCACGTTATGTGGAAACCTACTGGGGCATGTTCGACAGCCGCTTCTATGTCACTGGCGACAGTGCACGTCGTGACGAAGACGGTTATTTCTGGATCATGGGACGCATCGATGATGTGCTCAATGTCTCAGGCCACCGTCTTGGAACGATGGAGGTGGAATCAGCCCTGGTCGCACACCCGGCGGTGGTCGAAGCGGCAGTTGTTGGCAGACCCGACGAGATTAAAGGCGAGGCGATCTTTGCCTATGTGGTACTCAAAGGAGAACGCCCGGCAAACGGTGTTGATCAGACATTAACACTAGAACTGCGCGACTGGGTCGGCGAACAGATTGGCGCGATCGCCAAGCCAAGCAATATCCGCTATGCCGACAATCTACCTAAAACCCGCTCCGGAAAGATCATGCGCCGCCTATTGCGCACCATTGCCAGTGGTGAGGAGATTACGTCAGATACATCTACTCTTGAGAATGAAGCAATCCTACTTCAACTACAGGGGAAGGAATAACAGTCGGCAACTGACACATTGAAACCTTTGCACAAGCAGGGGGGGTTGTTCTCTGGCAAGGTAAAAGCATGCGAAATGAGGACGTTTGTCGCTATAAATAACCGATTGAGCACGCGCTTAACACCGTTAGGGATAAAAGAACAATTGTAACTACTCAGCTAACCCATGAAATCCACCCGTTCAGCGTTAAAAAATGATCATTTACACCTGTAAATGAGAATTTTTGACGCTGTAAGCGGATAAATCAGCGGTGAGCTGAATAGTGACAATATTTTTTCGCTGGCGCATCAAGTCATCCGACAATATGTCGATACGCCACACTAAGCGAACAGATTCATCACCAAGACAGGAGGTCAGGCATGGTAACCAGCAGCGAAAAACGCATTTCCGAAAGATACCCAATTGCAGAGGTCGCCGACAACAGCGGGGCTTTTCACCTTCTCATTAATGAAGCATTGCACGAGATCAGTGACATTCAAGATGTCTCTGTTACCGGAGTTAAAATCTTAATGGAGATGCCACTGACAGAAGGAAGTCAATTAACCCTCTCTTATCAGGCGGACGATTTAGAGATGTCGATTGAAACAGAGATCATATGGTCTGAACTGGACGATGAAAGCGGCCTATTCTTAACCGGCATCCGCTTCAATCCGATACAGACAGACCTTAGCACGCTATTTTTTCTGGCCTTCAGAAAACAACTAGATCGCTTCGATAAAGGCCCCCATATTTTGCAATCATAAATGCCTTGCTCACCATTAAGTGCACAGCCGACATTATTTCGCAATCAATGAAATAACTCAGTCACAAGACTCCTCGGCCGGAAGATCACCCGCCCCTCCCTACAGGTGTAATCTTCTGGCAGGGGAAACTGTGGTGACAACGCCGCCCTCCCTGCTCACATCACTCACTGTGATATCGCACTGCACTGCATCCTGACAACACACCAACTCACACAACCTTCATGTTAATATAAGTGGTAGGAGCCTTCGCCTCGAGTTCAATTGAGTGGGATAGTATTTGCTCTCAAGAAAAAAATTAACACCATCACGTAACAGGCCCAATGAGCAAATAATCATGATATTGACACCTCTCAAAATAGCGCTATTAACGGTCTCTGATACGCGCAACGAAGCAACTGATCGGTCTGGAAAATACCTCGCCGAACAGATTACAGCGGCGGGCCATACGATGGCAGAGAAAAAGATCATCCTGCCCGATAATATCTATCAAATACGCGCATTGGTTTCACGCTGGATTGCCAGCGACAACGTACAGGTCATTATCATCAGCGGCGGCACAGGCCTCACTGGCCGCGATGGCACCCCGGAAGCGATCAAGCCACTGCTCGATAAAGAGATTGAAGGTTTCGGCGAGATTTTCCGTACGCTCTCGTTTAATGAGATCAAAACCGCGACGATACAGTCACGCGCACTGGGGGGAATTGCCAACGCCACCTTTATTTTCTGCATTCCCGGTTCTCCCGGTGCATGCAGAACAGCCTGGGAAGGTATCCTGAAAGAGCAGCTCGACAGCCGCAATAAACCCTGCAACTTTGTTGAACTCATTCCAAGATTGCGCGAGATTTAACCATCATTACTGTGGCCACTTTATTAAACGTCGACGAGGCACTTGCGCGCCTGCTGGCACATGCACACACCATCAACCAGATAGAACAGTGCCCACTGCTAAATGCGCTAGGGCGAGTCCTTGCCAAACCACTCACCGCACCTCACCCTATCCCACCAACGAATAATAGTGCAATGGATGGCTATGCCCTGCGTCATGATGACCTTGCAACACAAGGCTCAACAACATTGCCCATCTCTCAACGCATTACGGCTGGCGACATTCCTGCTGAGCTGACAACCAGTAGCGCAGCTCGCATCTTTACCGGCGCAGCGATTCCCACCGGTGCAGACACCGTCATTCCACAAGAACAGAGTCAGACTGAAAATGGTCACGTCACTTTTGAGGCGCCTGCCAGTATTGGCCAGCATATCCGACGCGCGGGTGAAGACATTCAACAAGGGCATTCTTTTCTCTCAACTGGCTATCGCATACAACCACAGGCAATGGGGCTCATCGGCGCAAATGGCATCGCCACTATTTTTGTCTTTCGTCGTTTAAAAGTTGCACTGCTATCAACCGGCAGTGAGCTGCTGATGCCTGGCAGCGCATTACAAAATGGCAAGCGCTATAACGCCAACCACTTCACATTGATTGGACTGCTGCAAGCCCTCGGTTGTGAAATCATCGATTGCGGCACTATCCCGGACAAATTATCAACGACCATTAACGCCCTTGAAGCAGCGGCGACTGATGCTGACCTGGTCATCAGCAGTGGCGGCGTTTCAGTCGGAGAAGAAGACCATGTTAAAGCCGCCATTGAACAGCTGGGAAAACTGGAAATATGGAAACTCAACATCAAACCGGGTAAACCCCTTGCCTTTGGCTCAATTAACGACACGCCATTTTTTGGCCTGCCTGGCAATCCAGTCTCGCTATTTGTCACCTTCTGCCTGTTTGCACGCCCATATATTTTACGCATGCAGGGTATCGAGAATGTGCAGCCGCAGACCACAAAAGTCCAGGCCCAGTTCAATCATACAAAAAAAAGCACCCGACAGGAGTACGTACGCTCGCGTTTAACAACCATGGAACACGGCAGTGAAGTCAATACATTTGATAAACAAGGCTCCGGTATTTTAAGCTCAACCGTGTGGGCAAATAGCCTGACCATCATCCCCCCTGACCGCGTGATAACAGCTGGCGACCTGGTTGAAGTGATCCCCTTCAACGAGCTCATCACATGAATACCATTGATGAGATGGCACCTGACAACGTTACGGCCGTCATATTAGCTGGCGGTAAAGGACGCCGCATGGGAGGGATCGACAAAGGACTCGTCAAGCTTAACGGCAAACCACTGATAGAACATGTTATTGCCCGCCTACAACCACAGGTTTCACACCTGATCATCAGCGCCAACCGCAACGTTGAACATTATCAACAATACGGTTACCCCGTAATCACTGATCAAGCAACAAATCAGGGGCCGCTTGGTGGTGTCTTCAGTGCACTGCAACAATGTAAAAGCAACTGGCTCTTGACCATGCCGTGCGATACTCCCTACCCACCACAGAACTTACGCCTTCGCATACACCAGACAGCTAACCATACGCCTAACTTGCTTTTTACTGCTCACGATGGCCAACGCAGCCAGCCTCTCTTTTCAATGATCCATCGTAGCTTAATCAACTCGCTTCACACATTCCTGGCATCTAATGAAAAAAAAGTCGCTTTATGGTTAAAGCAAGAAGGCACCATTGAGGTCGAATTTTCTGACCAGCCAATGGCATTTATCAATATCAATACGGAGAAAATACTGGCAAACATTCAAAATAAAACACCATGACAACCCATATAAAGGCGTACTCAATGCTTAAGGCATGACTGCATTCGCCGATAGTGAGTATGAACGTCATGAAGATAATACTGAAATAAATGCCTGCTACCGCTAAAAATATCACGCCAGCACTATCACTCCCGAAACTTTTAGGGCTACTCTCGGCGGCATTAATCCCTTGTATTACCGCTATTTTTCTCACCGGTGCCAGAGACACAGCGTTAATATTAATTATCGGCACGACAATTGTTGCGATTTTTTTCGCCTGGCGACTCTGCCATACCAGAAAACAGCCAGATAACCCTGACCCAAAGTCACAGGTACAAGCCCTCTTGGCACCGACGCATGAGTTCATTGGTCTCCTTAACCATTCCAGCCATGAAACACCTGCTATCAATGAAAGCCTTCATGCCCTTGAACAAGAACTCGCCCTGATCACTAACAAAGTTGACTGGGCACAATCCCGTCGAGATACCTTTGAGGCAACCATTTTAATCTCTGACCTGCGCGGCTATACCGCCATCTCGGAAACCTATAGCCCTGAAGAAACCATCAGCCTGCTCAATCGCTACTTTGCATACATGAGTGAGATTATTTACAGACATAATGGCATTATTGATAAACTCATGGGCGACTCGATACTTGCCCTTTTCGGCTCATATGATGGTACAAAAAAAGATGCTGCAGATGCAGTCAGCTGTGCCGCAGAAATGCAAATTGCGATGTATAAATTCAATCGCGAAAATCAACAACTCGGTATGCCCGCGCTCTATATGGGCATCGGCATCAATACTGGCAAAGTGGTTGCCAGCAGACTGGGTTCTGCGCTATATAGCGAGCAGACGGTTATCGGTGCCGATGTTAATTTAGCCTCGCGTATCGAATCACATACTGTACGTGGCCAGGTGCTCATCAGTGATACGACTTACCAGCAAGTGTTTGATGTCACTCAAGTGGGTGACCCCATGTTAGTGATTGTGAAGGGTAGACGAGAAGCCATTCCTATGTACGAACTCATCAGCATCACCAATCCAAAACAGCTTAAAGTCCCAGAAAGAGAAATACGACGAAGCCCCCGTGTTGATGTCGATATCCCCTTTAAATTCCACGTCTGCGAAGGAAAAATCATTACCTCAGAACAATATATCGGCAGGATTTCAAATATGAGTACTGGCGGCATGCTTGCTGATAGCGATACCAGGATAGATCCCTATTTTTTTGTTCGGTTTGTGCTTGATTTCAACATACTCGGCATCGAGTGCAACGATATCTACGGCAAGATATTAAAAGTTGAAAAGAAAAATGAACGCTACGAAATGAGCATTGAATTCACCATCATTGACCCTCAGGACCGGCAATCTATCCAGGAGCTGGTGAATAATACACTGGCACAGGCTCAAAATAGCGAATACAACAAGCTTTAACAATACTCCGCGTCCAAAAGAGCGGAATCACGTACCCTCCTCTTGTCCAAATAGTGCTCAACACAGACTTGACTCACCAGCCCCACAGCGGGATCATGAGGGTTCAGATTCACAATCAAATTCGATAAACCATGACACCCGACCAATACTGCCAGAACAAAGCGGCCAAAAGCGGCTCCAGTTTCTACTACAGCTTCCTGTTTCTCCCGC